>JAYSUY010000918.1:0-3191 GCA_043718855.1 Saprospiraceae bacterium
CGGTTTTGTACACTGCTCCGCCGCCAGAAATGGCGCGGTTTGACTCAAAGCGGCAATTCCGAAGGATGGGGTTCATGGTGTTGGAGCAATAGATGGCCCCGCCGTCAAAAGCGTAGTTGCGTTCAAATACGCAATTCTGAATCACCGGAGAGCCGCCAGCATAGAGATACATTCCGCCTCCACGTGCGTAAGCTCCAGAGAATTCATCCCCGTCGGCCACGCCTTGTGTGATTATTAAACCGTCGAGCAAGGTAGTGGTGTCCTGTGCGTTGCCTCCCACTACGCCGTACAGTACATGGCGGGAATTGTCAGCCCCTATACTTGGCTGACCTATGTCACCGGAAAGGATGCTGCGGTGCTGGGCATAGTTGCGCTGCTGGAGCGCAGTTTCGGTGCCGACGAAACCGCCGTAGAGTTTCACGCCCCGATTCAGGACAAAAGAAATCAGACGGTTGGTATCGCTCGTAGGGTAGTAGGTGCCTTGCGCGATCCAGACGGCATCGTCGGCCTTTGCTACAGTTAGGGCTTGCTGCAGGTCGGGGAAAGCATCAATCCAAGTGCTGCCGTTTTGGAGACCGCCTGACACATTTTGGTTGACGTAGAGGGTGGTTTGAGCGGAAAGCAGGAAGGGGAGGAGCAAAAAGAGTGGGGCGAAAAGCGCGGGTTTTTTCATGTGCGGAGCGTTTTGCAAAAAAAACAGAAAAGCCCCCGACAGCGCAGCGTGCCGTCGGGGGTATGAAAATCACAGGAAAATCAGTCTTTGATGACCTTGCCCTCAAAGCGCTGCGCTGCGGTTTCGAGGGTGTAGAAGTACAGCCCGCTGGGGGTGGTGCTGAGCGCGTCCGTTTGGAGTGTTTGTCTGCCCTTCGGAAGCGTTGCTTGTTGAAGTACCAAGGTCTTACCGTAGCAGTCGTGTACCCTGAGCGAGACTTCACTCTCTTCACTCAGGTTGAAATCAAAGTTCAATGCCTCGGAAAACGGCACTGGATAAGCCAACACAGTGAAGGGATGGGACGGAAAGCCATTTTTGCCGCCAATGCCAGCAGGCTTGCCCAGCGGAGCATCAGGCACGACGCTGAGGTGGATACCCACGCTGTCCATCACTTCGCCGTCAGTGCCTAAAAACAGCGTGGGCAACACACCCGCTTTCAGCCTGAATACCTGTTTGATGTCGGCAATCGGTTGCAAAGCCTTCATCTTCACTTTGAACAGCACCTTATTGTTCACATCCACTGTGGTCGGGGCCTCCAAGTCGATCCACACCGAGCGAATCTCCCCTTGAGCGGTTTTGGACAGCCCAAAATCATCTGAAATGAGGCTGAGTGCGTTGCCAGACAGCGTCTCCAAAAATTGAAGCGAATCCTCTGGAAAATCAATGCCCATCTGCCAGCCACCTACGGGCGCATCGCTGGAAGTCGTCAGCGAGACCGTGAAGGTCGTGTTGACCAACAACGGGTTATGGGCATCGCTTGTAATGGCGGTTTTTTTATCCGATAGCGGTTCTTGAACCCCGTTCACGCCGGCCTCACAGTTGACATCGCCCACTTTTGTGCTGTGAAACGACCAAGAGGACACCAATTGGCCTATCAAGGACTCGGGCACAAGCCTAGCGTGGTCCATCCAAGAAACGGTGTTAGGCATGGCGGGCGGCGGTGGCGGCGGGTTCAAGGGCGGGTTGGGCGGGCAAGGCTGCCCGTTGTAAGTGCGGCAGTTGCCCCACATATCAAACAGCCTGGCATCAAACGGATTGGGGCCATCTATCGCACCTAGGTCGTAAAACTGGTTGCTGAAAGCGGGGTTTTGCAGGAAGAGGTCAGAGACATAGTGCCAACTCCCGGCAGGAAAACTGCTGATGTTCCCTTTGATAGCTTCCCGAAGCAAGACAATGTCAAAAGTAGTGATTCCTCCGCTGTTGTTTACGTCTGCGGCGATCACTTGGAAAGGACTGGAGAATCGTTTGAGGCCCAAGATGTGCTGTCTTACAAGGTCAACATCTTGTAGATCAACTTCTTCAAGAAAATTATTGTGGTAATTTTTGTCAGGAACCAACGATAGGTTTCCAGAGTAGGAGGGCTGAACGCAGTGTTGATTGCCGTACTCTCCTTTGTTGTCAGTGACGGGTGCAAAGTTGTTGCAGAGTTGATTGTTGTTGTCCAGCAGGGTTTGTGTCATGTTGACAACAGGTTCTTCTGCCGAGGGAGGATTATCAATATTATAATCCCTACAATCTCTCTTGACATAGCCTATCGCACTGGGTTCAAAGCTACAAGCGGGGTACACGTTGTCGTAGAGAAAGGCCCAAGCGGGGTGGTCGGTGAAGAGGGTGACCATACGCTGGTTTTGCTCGCCGGAGAAGCGGTCTCGGCAGATGTAGTAGCTCATCAGAAACCGCCTGTCGGGAGCGTACGGTACACCTAAAGGGTCAAGAATAGGAGGATGGCAGCCACTTGGCAGACAGTTATTGCCACTGCAATCACCGGGGTCAGCGGGAGTATCACAGATGAAATCTCCGGTCTGATGGCAAGTGTAAGATTGCCCATCTGGCAGCGTAACAGGGCTGTTTACATACTGGTTGCTGGTGTTCCCAAATGTATGTGGCAAACCAAAGTAATGTCCCATCTCATGAGCCAAAGTTTTCTCGTCTGACACTTGCGATATGATTGAAACTGGCAGGGGTCCGCCTGGTCGGCCAGCAATCGCAATGGCACCTAAAGGGCCAGTTATATTGCCCGCAAAAAACACCTTGACACATTGATTTTCATCAAAAAAGCCTGCCCTTGAATCCACCATGTTAGCCCATTCCGAGGGGGTGCTAGCAGGGCCGTTTTGAGTGTTCAATTCGTACCATTCCGGGCTTTCGATGTACGTCACCCCACAGTTGTAAAACCGCATCCCGTTGGCGAAGTATGGGTTGATGCTGTTGACTAACTCCGCCATGTTCAAGCCGTTCGCCCACGACTGGCCGTTGTTCCGAATCACATACACCCACACTGGAATGTCCCAGACCGAAGTGCCCGCCACCGTGGCGTGCCCTTGCAGTTGCTGGTTCATGGCCTCGTACTCGGCCAAGGTCATATCGGGGGTGCCGCAGGGCGGCGGCACCTGCGCTTTCGCCCAGCCCGGAGCCATCAGCATCGCAACCATCATGATCATCAAGGTTTTAGCCCAGCCGGGGCTGATGAACGAGCAGA
>JAYSUY010000919.1:0-8995 GCA_043718855.1 Saprospiraceae bacterium
CGGCCAACCGTCAGTTCGCGTAGTCGCTCAAAAATTTCAGGCGCATGAGTTGCACCTCCTCCCAAGTGACTTCTTCGTCCTTCAACTCCTGGTAGGCTGCGTCGATGGAGTCCGTTTCGGCTTCTTTGAAATACTCGATCACCGTCTCGCGCACATACTCGTCGATGTGCTTGTTGAGGTAGTAGTCGAGTTTAATTTTGGTGCCGAAGTTCACGATGCCGTCCAATTCCGACAACAGTTCGGGCATGCTCAGGTCGTTGCCCTTGGCGATGTCTTCGAGCGGTATTTTCCGGTCGATGGCCTGGATGATACCCACCTTCGTTTTCGATTTGTTCGCTACCGTTTTGATGGTGATGTCCATCGGTCGCTCGATCTCATTCTCCTCGCAGTATTTCTTGATGGCATCCACGAAAGGCTGGCCGTACTTCTGCGCCTTGCCCTGCGACACGCCCGCGATCTTCGCCATGTCCTCCATCGAGATGGGGTAGTTGGTCGCCATTTCCTCCAAGGAAGGGTCTTGGAAAATGATGTAGGGCGGCAGATTCTGCTTTTTGGAGATGCTCTTGCGCAGGTCTTTTAGCAAGTTCATCAGCGGTTCGTCCAGCACGGCGGTACCGCCTTTTTCGTCGTCCGCGTCGTACTCACCGTCCTCGTAGTCGTGGTTGATAGTGATCTGGATGGGGTACGGGTTTTTCAGGAATTCCTTGCCCGCCGCCGATACTTTGAGGAGACCAAACTGCTCGATTTCTTTGTAAATCAAGTTATTGATCATCGCGTGGCGGAAGATGGAACTCCAGAAATTCTCGTCGCGGTCGTCGCCAACGCCAAAGTCCTCCATCTCGGAGAAGCGAAAATCCTTCATCTCCTTCGTCTCTCGGCCCATGATGAATTCCATCACCGTCTTCATCAGGTAGTTCTCGTTGAGTTCAAGAATGGCCTTCACCACATAGCCGATCTCCTTCTGCACCTCCACCCTTTCTTTGGGGTTTTTGCAGTTGTCGCACATCTTGTGGCAGTCCTCCTCTTTGAACTGCTCGCCGAAGTAGTGGAGCAGGAATCGGCGGCGGCAGGAGGCCGTTTCGGCGTAAGCCACCACCTCCTGCATCAGTTGTGCGCCCATTTCGCGCTCTGCTACGGGCTTGTCGCGGAGGAATTTTTCGAGGCGCAGGATGTCGGCGTAGTTGTAAAAAGCGATGCACTTGCCCGCCAGACCGTCACGACCAGCACGCCCAGTTTCTTGGTAGTAGTTTTCGATGGACTTGGGCATATCGTAGTGCATCACGAAGCGCACGTCGGGCTTATCGATGCCCATGCCGAAGGCAATGGTGGCGCAGATCACGTCGATGTCTTCCATCAGGAAAGCATCCTGCGTGGTGGCGCGGAGTTTGGGGTCGAGGCCGGCGTGATAGGGCGCGGCTTTGATGTCGTTGACCATCAGCATCTCGGCGATGTCCTCCGCCGTTTTGCGGTTCTGGACATAGATGATGCCCGATTCGCCCCGAAATTCTTCCTTGATGGCCTGGATGATGGCCTTGATGGTCTGCTCTTTCTTGATCTTCGGGCGGATTTCGTAGAACAGGTTGTCGCGGTTGAACGACTGCACGAAGGTGCTGTCCTCGGTCATGTCCAAGTTTTTCAGGATGTCCTGCTGCACCTTCGGGGTGGCGGTAGCCGTGAGGGCCATGATCGGAACATCACGGGCCACAGCGTCAAGCATCTCGCGGATGCGCCGGTACTCCGGGCGAAAATCGTGGCCCCACTCGGAGATACAGTGCGCCTCATCCACAGCCACAAACGAGATGTTGCTGTTTTGGAAAAACTCAATATTCTCTTCCTTCGTCAGCGTTTCGGGGGCGACGAAGAGGATTTTCGTGTGTCCATCGGTGATGTCCTGCTTCACCTTTTTCATCTGCACCTTCGTGAGCGAAGAGTTGAGGAAGTGCGCCACCTCGTCTTTGTCCGAATAACTTCGGATGCTGTCCACCTGATTCTTCATCAGCGCGATGAGCGGGCTGATGACGATGGCTGTGCCGGGCAACATGAGGGCGGGGAGTTGATAGCAAAGACTTTTGCCGCCACCAGTAGGCATGATGACAAAGGTGTCTTTTCCGTCTAAAAGGCTCTGTATGATGGTTTTTTGTTCAGCCTTAAAGGCATCAAAACCGAAGTATTTTTGGAGGCTCTCGGAGAGTAAGTCGTATTCAGTAGCAATCGCTGACATCTTCTTGTGCGGTCAATTTTTATACGTCGAAATGTACGTCGTGTTGAAAAAGCCGCCAAAGATAGAAAAATAAATCTCGATAACCGGGCAAGTTTTGGACAAGAATTTTTTGAAGAAAAAATCACGTTCCAGTGATAATTTGGAAAGCGGTAGAGGTCGGGGGCTGAAATCGGAATTTAATTTGGGGCAAAAACGCGCCGTCCTCCAGTTCAGGAAGGGCAACTACTTCTGCGATTGACAAATTGGTTTACTGGTGATGGGTGGAGTGGTCGCCCAATCCACCCATCACCAGTCAGTCCATCACCACACTACCGCACCACCGTCACATCTCCCTTCCGCTTCACTGCCATCGTGCGGCCACAGATGCCGATGTTCGCCTCGACGTACCACACGTACACCCCCGGCTCCATGTCGTCGCTGCGGAAAATGCCGTTCCAGGCCGCCTCGCTCTGGTTCGTGCGGAACATCAGGTTGCCCCAGCGGTCGAAGATGGCAAACTCGTAGGACAGCAGCCGCAGTCCAGCGGCGAAGAAAGGCTTGAACTGGTAGTTCTCCGGCTCGCGGGCATCCGGCATGAACACGTTCGGCACATACACCGGCGCAAAGCCCGAAGGCAAATCCGCCCAGACCAAAGCCGCCTCGCGGCGCAGCGTCTCGCACTGGTTTTTCAATTCCACCCACACCGAACCCGCCTCGCCCAGTTGGATGGACGGCGTGGTCAGGCCGTTGTGCCACAGGAATTTCAGGCCCGTTGTGTCGCCCGCGCTGATGACCGGCGCGAGCAGCACCGCCGAACTGTCGCAGGGCAGCACACCGCCCAGCAGCGCGACATCCAGAGCAGCCAAGCCGCCCACTTGAGCAGGGTGCTGGAACACGCAGCCGTTGTCATCCTCCAGCCACACCGTGTAGTTGCCAGCGGGCAAATCCTTAAAAATCAACTCGTCTTGGTACTTCGTGCCATCTAGGGAGAAGCGGTACGGGGCCGTGCTGCCCAGCGGGGCCAGTACCGTGAGCGTACCGTTGGGCGTGTTGGCGCACGAGGGCTTGGCCTGCGCATCGAAGGCCACCGTCGGCAACTCCGTCACCGTCACCGTCACCGTGCTGTCGCAACCGTCGGAGTTGACGAGCACAAAATCGCGGGTCTGGCCCGCGCTCAGCGGCACACCTTCGTAGGTAAATTTTTCGCCGGGACAAACCTCAGCGTTCAGCACCGAAGCCGAAGTCAGCGACTCCGTCACCGTCACCGTCACCGTGCTGTCGCAGTTCAGGTAGTTTTTAAACTTAAACTGCTTCACGTCGCCCGCTTTCAGGGCCGTGTTGGCGTAAGTCACCGTGCTGCCTGGGCAAGTTTTCAGCCCGATGGCGTTGGTCGATGTAGCCAGCGCGGCCACCGTCACGGCCACCACCGAGTCGCAATTCAGGTAATTTTTGAGGGTAAAACTCTGGCTCGCCCCCACGCTCAGCGACACGCCCTGATACACCACGGGGGTACCGGGACAAGTTTTCAGCGTCAGGCTGCTGCTCGAAGTTTGCAGTGCAGCCACCGTGACGGCCACCACCGAGTCGCAATTCAGGTAATTTTTGAGTGTAAAACTCTGGCTCGCTCCCACGTTCAGCGACACGCCCTGATACACCACCGGGATGCCGGGGCAGGTTTTCAGGGTCAAACTGCTGCTCGAAGTTTGCAGCGCAGCCACCGTCACCGTCACCGTCGAGTCGCAGTTCAGGTAGTTTTTAAACTTAAAATCCTGTGTCGTGCCGATGGCGAGCGGGGTGCCGTTGTACGTCACTGAGGTGCCTGGACAGGTTTTCAGCGTCAAACTTTTGCTGGAAGTCGCCAGTGCCGACACCGTTACCGCCACCACCGAGTCGCAACCCAGGTAGTTTTTGAGGGTAAAATTCTGGCTCGCCCCCACGCTCAGCGGAACGCCCTCGTACACGATGGGGGTACCTGGGCAGGTTTTTAAATTCAAACTGCTGCTCGATGTGGGCAAAGCCGACACCGTCACATTCACGATGCTGTCGCAGCCCGACACCACGGATTTTAAGACAAAACTTTGGGTCTGGCCGATGGCGAGCGGGGTGCCGTTGTAGTTGAGCGTCGTGCCGGGACACGTTTTTAGCGACAGCGAAATAATGGAAATGGGCAGTGGCGACACCGTCACCGTCACCGTGCTGTCGCAGCCGTCGGCGACCGTGAACTTGACAATTTGGCTGCTGCCCGTCGGGATATTTTGGCCGTTGTAGATGGCAAAACCGCCAGGGCAAGCCTTCAAACCTACCGTGCTTTGGCGGGGCGGGCAGACGTACTGCACCAGCAAGTTGGTGAGGCCCAGCGCGTCGCAGCCGCTGAGTTTTACCCCTGTCTGGCCGATGATGATTTTCCAGTTTGGCCCGAATTGGGCGGCCAGCACCTGCACCACATAGTCGGTGGAGAGGATGTTGGCGAACACGAAGCCGCCCCCGCCGCCGCTCGTCAGCGTATCCAGCGCGATGCCGTTGCGGATGAGCCGCACGTCCACACCGGAGATAAGCGTGTCGCCCGCGTCAATGGTGCCACTCTTGTTCACGTCGCTCCACACCTGCCCGGCGATGTTGCCGTAGCCATCGTAGAGGGCCAGCGTGAGCGGGTCGCTGGTGCCCTTGCAGCCCATATTGTCCACTAATTCAGCCCAGTAGGTACCGCTCTCCTGCGCCACGAAGTTGGGCGAAGTGCCGCCTGGCACCGGTGCGCCGTCCTTGAACCACTGCCACGACACGATGCCCGGTATCTCCGGTACGCACAGCGAATCGGGTTTGCAGCGGGCGTGGCAGCCGCCGGGTATGGCCGCCACATTTGGTCCCGGCATGATGAGTACCTCGTTGCTGCGGGCCTCGCAGCCGAACTCGTTGATGACCCGGATTTGGTACTTGCCGGGGTCTTCGGTGCTGAGCGCGGTACCCAGTACGCCGTTGTTCCAGATGAACTGCCAGTTGGCGGGCTTCGGGCCAGTGTAGGTGAGCGTCACCGGGCTGCCCGCACAAGCGCCGTTGGCGGCGATGCTGAAACCGGTCGGCACGGGATTCACCGTCACCACGAACGGCGAGGTGACCGAGGTACAGCCATTGGTGAAATCCGTGACGGTGACCGAGTAAACGTGGGTGCCGATGGAGAGCAGGTTGCCGCGCTCATCGGTGAAAAACACCTCGTCGGTGGTGCCGTTGCCGCCCGACCAGGTGTAGCCGTAGTTGCTGCCGTTGCCGAAGGATTGGAGGTGTATATCCTCACCGAAGCAGGTGGTCAGCGTGGGGTAAGCCACGCCGATGGTTTGGCCCAAATCGTTCTCAATCAGGGCTTTGACGATGGCATCGGGGGCCGGGTTGATGTCCACTTTTACCGCAGGTGGAGCGTAGGTACAGCCGCTCGCGTCGGTGAGCGTGACGCGGTAGTTGCCCGCTTTGCCAGTGGTTAGCGTCTGGGTGGTAGTGGTGCTGTCTGACCAGAAGTAGGTCACGCCGCCGTTGGGTGCAGTCAGCGTCAGGGTTTTTCCCTCACAAATGATGGGCGGGTTGGCGGGGGTGATGATGCCGCTGAGGGCGTTGGGCGTGACGGTGATGTTTTGGGAAAAAACCGCCGTGCAGCCGTAGGCATTGGTGGTGGTGGAGGTGACGGCGTAGGTGCCTGGCGTGCTGAAATTGTGGTAGGCCGGGCTGCCTGTCGCGTCGTTGGCTGCGCCGGTGACAGGGTCGCCGAAGTCCCATTCGAGGCGTGTCACGGAGGGGTCGGGCGTAGCCGAAAACTCGAGCGCATTGCCCGCGCAGCGCACAGCGGGCGGGGCGAAGGGGGCGGGTACACCTAACGGAACGACCACCGGCTGGGTGGTTTCGGAAGTGCAGCCACTCTGGGCCGTCACGGTAAGCATGGCGGCGTAAGTACCTGTGCCTGAGTAGGTGTGCAGCGGGTTGCCGAGGGTCGAAGTGTTGTTGCCGCCAGAGGCGGGGTCGCCAAAATTCCACTGCCAGCCGGTGACGCTACTGCCGGGCAGGAAGGTGCTGATGTCTTCAAACAGGGTGGCTTGGCCGGGGCAGTCGGGGACAAAATTGAACTGCGCTTTGGCCTCTACGCGCACCGAATCTATCACGAGGCACTTGGCCCCGGAGGTCAGCATGACCCGCACGGCCACGATGTACTTGCCCGCGTTGGGGAACACAAAGTTGGGGTCGTCGAGGGTGGACGTGCCGAGCGTGGCACCGCCGGAGACGAAGAACAGCCAGTTGGCCGAGCCGGCTATGTACAGCCCGGCATTGTCTTGCAGGTGAAACTGGAAGGAGTCGCAGCGGGCGTTGGGGTCGGTAATCAAATCGATGGCTCCGGGCGGGCAGGCCACGCCGCCGCCGGGCACACCGCCGCCTACTCCGCCGCCGCAGTAGTTGAACAAATTGATGGGGCCAGCCTGGGCGGAGCAGCCCTGGGTGTTGGTGGCTGTGACCGTGTAGTTGCCGTACTGGTTGGTGGCGTAGTTGGCTCCGGTGGCTCCGCCGAGCGGCGTTCCGTTCTGGAACCACTGGTAGGTCAGGTCGCCGTTGCCGTTGGTGAGGGCGGTGAGGGTGACGAAAAGCGAGTTGTTGCAGAAGCCCGTAGGGTCGGCGGTGGTGAGGCTCACGTTGGCTCCGGGGAAGGCTTCGATGCTGAACTCTTCGGTGCCTGTGCAGCCGTTGGCATCGGTGACTTGCACGGCGTAACTGCCGGGCGAGAGGGCCGGTTTGGCGGTGGTGGCGAGCACTGCGCCTGCCGCGTCTTTCCAGGCGTACTGGGCGAAGGTGCCGGTGGTCTGCACCTGCCCGAGTTGGCCCGAACAGAGGCCAGCGGGGTGCTGCACCATCGGGTTGGGCGGGGCCAGCACGGTGACGGGGTAGGTGCCGGTTTGACCGCACACGTTCACTTCGAGGCTGTGGCCGCCGGGCTGCGACCAGAAGATTTGGACGGTGCTGGTGCCTTGCCCTCCGGCGATGGCCCCTGCGCTGGACGGTACTATTTTCCACTGAATGTCAACACCTTGCAGCGGGCCGAGGGTGTAGGTGGCGGTGCCGTTTTCGCACACGTTTGTTTTTCCAGCAATGAGCGGCGTGCTGATGGCCGCCACGTTGAGCCGCGCGGTGTCGCTCTGGCAGCCCAGGCCATCGGTGCTGACTTGGCGCACCACGAGCGAGCGCAGGCCGACAAGACTCCAGGTCACGTTGATGGGGTTGCCTAATTTGGAGGTGAGCAAGCCGCCGTTCTGCACCGTCCACAGCAGGTTGTTTTGGGGAGATGCGCCCTTCACCTCGTAGGTGTAGGCCCCTCCGGGGCAGATGTTTTTTTCTCCCAAAATAGCGGTTGGCTTGGCGGGCCGTGCGGGTACGTTGATGGCCCAGTCGGCTTGCTCGGAGCAGGTCTGGTTGGGGTCGAGGGGTGTTGCGATGAGGCGGTAGAAGCCCGGCCCGGCGTTGAAGGGCGGGTTGGCCGTCGCGCCGCTGCCCGACCAGGCGGGGCTGTTGTTGGGGCCTACGAGGGTCCAGTTGCAGTTGATGTTTTGGAGCGTGGCGGTGAGTTTGGTGTTGAACGCGCCGACGGCTCCTTCGCACATTTCCACCGGCCCGCTGATGACGAAAGGCGACAGCACGCGCACCCCGATGGTGTCGCTGCCCTTGCAGCCGAGGTAGCAACTTTCGTACTCCACCGAGAGCAGGTGGGTGGTGGGCTGTGGGAAATCCGTCCAATTCACCACCACGCTGCTGGTGCCTTGCCCGCTGGCTATGGTGCCGCCGCCGGAGAGTTTCCACACGAAATTGGTGCCGCCGAAGGGGTCGATGCGGTACTCTTCTTCGGCGCTGGGGCACACGCGCTCCGGCCCCTCGATTTGCGCGTCGTCGCTGATGATGGGCACGAGGATTTGGGCGGGCAGGGGGCAAGCCGCGCCGGAGCAGGGCTGTGCGCCGAGTGTGATGGTGCCAGATGGCCCGGTGACCCACTCGATTTTGATGCTGTCGGAGTTGGCGTTGCCGCCGTCCAGCACGTTGCCGTTGGGCGATACCGACCAGGTGAAGGGTGCGCAACCGTTGGCGGCGGTGTAGGTGACGGTTTCGCCGGGGCAGATGGTGCCTACGCAATCGAGCGTGGGCGACTCTGCGTCAAGCACTTGCACCTGCAACTTGGTGGTGTCGGCGCAGAGGCAGGCGCTGCGGGCCACGAGGGTGACGGTGTAGGTGCCGGGAGTCTGGTAGGTGTGCTGGGTGTTGGCCTGTGGGCTGGTGCTGGCATTGTCGCTGAACGACCACTCGTAGTAGTCGGCCCCGGTGCTTTGGTTGGTGAAGTACACGGTTTGGCCCTTGCAGACTTGTATCGCGCTGCCCGTCGGGGCTGGCACGGTGACAAATTTGGCCTCCGGCTCAGGGATGATGGTGACGCAGAGGAAGGCTTCGCTGAAGCAGTCTGCGCTGCTGCTGTCTTGGGTAAACACATTGAGGCTGCCCGTGCCTGGCCCACCCCAGGTGACGGTGACGGATTTGCCGAAGGGCGGGTTATACACGATGTTCTGTGCGCTGTTGATGTTCCAGTTGACTCCTTGCCCCCCTCCGGTGGGGCTGCTCTGGTTGATGGAGTAGGTGACGGTGGTGTTGGGGCACACTTTTTCGCAGACGGAGCCGATGAGGGAGGAGTCTTTGTTGCAGGGCGCGGTGTTGGAGGAGGTGATGCTGATGGGCTGGAAGGGAATCACGAACACGGCGATTTTGGCTTCTGCGAAGATGGTGCCA
>JAYSUY010000920.1:0-1149 GCA_043718855.1 Saprospiraceae bacterium
CATGGCGGACTGGAAAGTCCGCCAAACTAAAACCTTCCCACCACCGCCACCGCTCGTTTCTCCCTGCGCACCTCGCCCGTCGGGCTAAAAATTTCTAGAAACAACACATAAATGCCCGGTCGCGCCATCGTGCCATCGTCCAAGTCGCCGTCCCAGCGCAGCGAGCCTTCCGTACCGATCAGTTGCTGGCGGGCGAGGCGGCGCAGCGGTACCCCCTCGGAGTCGAAGATGGTCATCGTGGCGGCGTAGCCTTCCTGCGGCAGGGCGTAGCGGATGTCAAGGAAGTCCTCGAAGCCATCAAAATCGGGCGAAAGTCGCTCGGCAGAAAGTTGGATCAGGCCGTCGTCGGCTGGTTGCTGGCCATCAAGTTGCTGCGAATTGGGTAGGGTAGGGGAGCCGGGTGCGCCCGTGAGGTTGGGTGCCGCCGAAGTCCAGTTGGCCCGGTCGTTGGTTGGCCCGAAAGTGCGGATGCGCTCCAGCGCCACGCCTTCCCGTTCCGAAATATTGAACAGTGCGTTGTGAAAATCTTCCGAGTAGTCGAACGAATCCAGTACCACTGTCTGCCCGTTTTCCGACCAGTAAAGCGTCAGGTTGCCTGCCTTATCGTCCAGCGAAGGCAGCGGCTGCTCCACCACATTGCGCTCCACCACGTTATCGAATCTGGCCAGTACATCCGCCGGGCTGGGGCCAAATACCTCGTAATGCCCTGGCAGCGAGAGCCTCCGCTGCTTCACTGGAACAGCCGCCGCACCGCCCGAGAAATTGGCGATGAAAAACGCCGACCAATCAAAAATCTTCTGGCTGCGGTTGTAAAATTCGACGTAGCGCGAGCCGTTGGGCGCGGGGTTGAATAGAATTTCGTTCAGCACAATGTCCTGTGCAGCAGGTTTTTCGGGCAAACCCAGCAGCACAGTGTCTTGCTCCATCAACAAGTTGCCGCTGCAATCCTGCACCGGGGCCGACACCGTGAGGGTGTACACCGTCTGCTTCGCCAGCGGTTCAGCCAGCAGCAGCCGGATGGAGCCGCGCTCGTCGGGGTACAGCCCCGCTGAAGCGATGGCGCGGGCTGGCGACAGGCCGTAGGCGGAGAGGTTGGTGACCGCCGTAGCATCCAAACCTTCGGAAAAATGCAAGCGAATCTCGGTGGGC
>JAYSUY010000093.1:0-20142 GCA_043718855.1 Saprospiraceae bacterium
CTTTTTGTGCGAATAGTGGGGCTATTTAATCAAAAAGAGGGGCAGCATGGCCGGAAATCAAGCAGCCGAAAGTGATAAGTTATTGTTCACACGTTCCTAAACCCAAACCGACCAAAATCAGACGTACTGTATGCAACAACGCGATAACCTGCTGGGAGTATTTTCGGCCATCTACCGATGGCGCAAGACGATTCGGAACATCTGTGCTTTGACGCTCGTGGGGAGCGTCGTTCTGTCCCTTTTTCTGCACAACTACTACAAAGCCACCACGATTTTTTACCCCTCCAGCCCGCAGTTGGCCAATCCCGAACTCATTTTCGGCACCACCGGCCAAGTCACCGAATACTTCGGCTCCGACCGCGACCTCGACCGCATGGCCGAGATCGCCAACAGCAACGAGGTGGTGGATTTTATGCTCGGTAAGTTTGGTCTCTACCTGCACTACGACATCGACTCGACGGACCGAGAAGGCCCATACGACGTGCGCCAAGAGTTCCGCGAACTGTACAGTGCCCAGAAAAACAAAAACGACGCAATCGAACTCAGCATCGAAGATACCGACCCTAAAGTGGCCGCCCAGATGGCCAATGCTGCCCGCAACAAAATCAACGAGATCGGGCAACGCCTCATCAAGGAAAATCAGGGGCGATTGCTGGCCACTTTTGAAGACAACATCAAGCGCAAAACCGAAGAGTTGACCATGCTAGGCGACAGCCTCAAAACCCTGCAAGCCAGATACAACATCTTCAATGTGGGCGCGCAGGGGGAGCAACTCTCCACCATGTTGGCACAAGCGGAGTCAGAGATTGTGCGCTCGCAAGCCAAACTAGAGATACTGGAAAATAACCCGCTCATTCCGCTCGATACCATCCAATACATCAAAGCCAACCTGCGGGCCAGCGAGCGACAACGGCAAAACCTCACTAATGCCAACCCCAAAGGCGATAACCTGTCCATCAAAAGTTTCAACGAAGGGCTGCCGCTGGTGTCGGTCATTTCGGACTTGCACTATCAGGCCCGCAAGCAGTTGAGTTACGACAAGGAGCGGTACAGCCAGATCAAGGCCTCCTACAATACCGATATCCCCTCGCTGCAAGTGGTGGAAAATGCTGAGTCGCCGCTCAAAAAGAGCCGCCCACGCCGCAGCATCATCGTGATCGTCTCGGTGCTTGCAGCATTCCTGTTCACTGTGCTGGGTGCGCTCGTAGCCGATGCTTACCGGGATGTGAACTGGAAGGAGGTGATGCAGTAGTGTAAGTGTATAGCGAAACACCAGTTTCGCCAGTAAAAACGCGAAACTGGTGTTTCGCTATACAAAAACGGCTGCCCGCGCGTGATGCGCGGGCAGCCGTTTGCTTTGTATGCCGGAATGTCATTCCGGGTTACTTCACCCCAAAATCCTTCCGAATCTTGTTCAGTGCGCTGCCCGCGTGTACCCACTCGATCTGCGCCTCGTTGTAGGTGTGTTTCACATCGAACTTGTCAGTCGTGCCGTCCGAGTGCGTGAGCACGATCTGGAGCGGCTTGCCGGGAGCGAATTTTTCAAAACCAAGGATGCTTACCGAGTCGTCCTGCCGCACCTTGTCGTAGTCGGCTGGGTTGGCGAAAGTAAGGGCCAGCATGCCCTGCTTTTTCAGGTTGGTCTGGTGGATGCGGGCGAATGATTTCACCACTACGGCCTTCACGCCCAAGTAGCGCGGCTCCATCGCAGCGTGCTCGCGGCTGCTGCCTTCACCGAGGTTTTCTTCTCCAAAAATGATGGTACCAATGCCTTTTTTCTGGTAAGCGCGGGCCGAAGCGGGGACTTCCATGAACTGGCCATTTTCCAGGTTTAGCACCTTGTTGCGCTCGCCATTGAAAGCGTTTTCAGCCCCGATGTAGCAGTTGTTCGAGATGTTTTCGAGGTGTCCGCGATACTTGAGCCAGGGGCCTGCCATCGAGATGTGGTCGGTCGTGCATTTGCCTTTGGCCTTGATGAGTACGCGCATATTTTGCAGTTCGCCATTACCGATGGGCACGAAGGGCTTGAGCAACTGGAGGCGCTGGCTGTCTTTTGCCACCGCGATTTTGATGGCCCCTTTGGCCGGGGCGATGTAGCCTGCGTCTTCCACCGCAAAGCCTAACTTCGGCAGTTCGATGCCTTTGGGCGGGTCGAGTTTCACGGTTTCGCCCTTTTTATTCACCAAAGTCCCTTTTTTCGGGTTAAAAGTCAGGTCGCCCGCGATGGCGAAGGCCGTCACGATTTCTGGCGAAGCCACAAAAGCGTGGGTGTTGGGGTTGCCGTCGTTGCGCTTCGTGAAGTTGCGGTTGTAGGAAGTCATGATCGAGTTTGGACGGTTCTCGTCGTCGATGTGCCGCGCCCACTGGCCGATGCAAGGGCCGCAGGCATTGGCGAGCACGAGGCCGCCTATTTTTTCAAAATCACCCAACAGCCCGTCGCGCTCGGCGGTGAATCGTATCTGTTCCGAGCCGGGTGTGATGGTGAATTCAGCCTTGACTTCGATGCCTTTTTCATGGGCCTGACGCGCTATGGAGGCGGCGCGGGTGAGGTCTTCGTAGCTCGAGTTGGTGCAGGAGCCGATGAGGCCGACTTCGAGTTTTGCTGGGTACTTGTTCTTTTTGACGGCTGCTGCGAACTTGGATAGCGGCCAAGCGAGGTCGGGCGTGAAGGGGCCGTTGATGTGCGGCTCCAACTTGCTCAGGTCGATCTCGATGACCTGATCGAAGTATTTTTCTGGCTCAGCGTAGCACTCCGCGTCGCCGTTGAGGTAGGGCGCGATCTTGTTGCACATGGCCGCCACTTTGCCGCGCCCTGTGGCTTTGAGGTAGCGGAACATGGATTTGTCGTAGCCGAAAGTGGAGGTTGTCGCCCCAATTTCTGCGCCCATGTTGCAGATGGTGCCTTTGCCGGTGGCGCTGATGCTCTGTGCGCCGGGGCCGAAGTATTCCACGATGGCACCGGTGCCGCCTTTTACGGTCAAAATACCGGAGACTTTCAGGATCACGTCTTTGGGCGAAGTCCAGCCGCGCAGTTTGCCGGTGAGTTTCACGCCGATGAGTTTCGGCATTTGGAGTTCCCAGGCCATGCCGCTCATGGCGTCCACCGCATCGGCGCCGCCTACGCCGATGGCGACCATGCCGAGGCCGCCTGCGTTGACAGTGTGGGAGTCGGTGCCGATCATCATGCCACCTGGGAAGGCGTAGTTTTCGAGTACGATCTGGTGGATGATGCCCGCGCCGGGCTTCCAGAAACCGATGCCGTATTTCTGCGAAACGGTGCTGAGGAAGTCAAAAACCTCCTTGTTTTTGTCCAAAGCCACCACCATGTCCTGCGCTGCGCCGACTTCGGCGGTGATGAGGTGGTCGCAGTGGACGGTGCTGGGCACGGCCACTTTTTTGCGCCCGCATGTCATAAACTGGAGGAGGGCCATCTGGGCCGTAGCGTCCTGCATAGCCACGCGGTCCACACCAAAAAACACATAATCCGAGCCGCGCTTGTAGTCGGCCATCGGGTTGTCGGCATGGAGGTGGGCGAAAAGAATTTTTTCGGAGAGGGTGAGGGGGCGTTTGAGTTTTGCTTTCGCAGCGTCTACGCGGGCGGGGAAAGCGGCGTAGAACTCACGGAGCATTTTCAGGTCGAAAATCATGATGAGCGGTAAGTGGTGAGTGGTAAAAGTGTTGAGTTTTATCGGCAACTACTGAACACAGAACACTGATGTGTTTTTTGTCAAAAAAGTGGGCAAATGTAGCACGTTTCGGGTTTTTGCGCCGACAATACTGCGGGGAAAATGCGGGACGCGCCTGTGCTGTGTAGTCGCTATGAACATCAGGCTGCAAAATCGGGTTCAGCATACCGTCATGCAAAAAATACTGATCGTAGAAGACGAGCCGCACATCGGCGCGCTCATCAGCCGGACGCTGCAAGAAAGTGGTTATGAGACGTTTGTGGCACTGGACGGGAAAATGGCACTGGCTCTGTTTGATGGCCTAAGCCCCCATCTGGTGATCACTGACTTGGTGATGCCCCATGTGGGCGGGCGGGAATTGTGCCAGCAGATACGCAGCCGGAAGAGCCGGATACCGATTATCATGCTCACGGCCCTCAGCAGCACCGAGGATGTGGTGCAGGGCTTGGACGCGGGTGCCGACGACTACATGGCAAAACCGTTCCGGGTACCCGAACTGCTGGCCCGTGTGCGCGCGCTGCTGCGACGCGCTGAGCAGACTGAGGTGTACCAAATCAGTACATTGGCCGACCTAACGCTCGATCACGACACGAAGGAAGTGCGCCGCAACAACGAGTTGATCAAACTCACAGCCACCGAATTTCGCCTACTGGAATTTTTGATGCGCTACAAGGGCCGCCTGAAGACCCGAATGGAGATTCTGGAGGAGGTTTGGGGCGTGAATTTCGACCCCGGTACCAACGTGGTGGACGTGTACGTCAACTATCTGCGCAACAAAATCGACAAACCTTTTGAGAAAAAATTGCTCCACACGCAGGTGGGGCTGGGCTTCATTTTGAAAGAATAACCGGGACATCATGCAACTCTTGCATCTCACGATCCGACAGCGCCTGCCGCTGTTCATCTCCATCTCCGCGCTCCTGATCTTGCTGCTCGAGGGCTATTTCATCTATGAATATTCGGTCCGGTTCTGCGAGCGGGAGTTCAGGGGGCGCATTCAGGAGCGGCTGGTAGAGGCCGATTCGATGATCGCCCGCGACCGCTTGCACCCCTTCACCGCCATCAGCACGCTGCCGCCAGGCAATCTGCCCGACGAGAAGATTTTTTATGCTGCCGACCCGCGCCAGATCGTGTTGCCCAATGGTGATCGACTGCTCCCTCAAGTAGTGGATACGGCACAGTTTCACCTTTGCGACTACTGCTTTGCCCATGTAGATCAGCGTGACTACGGCATCCGGCACGACTCAGCCAGCCACCACACGCTTGTTGTATCCGCAATTGACCGCTACGGGCAGAGCAAACTCCAAAACCTACGCAATGGGATCATTAGTGGCATCCTGTTCGGGGTGCTGCTGCTCGCGCTCGTCAGTTGGTTTTGGGTAAAAAAAATGTTGCAGCCGGTAGCCGACAAGATCCGAAAGGCACGCGCCATTGGGGCCAAAAGCCTCAACCTGCGCCTCAACGTAAAAAACAACTACGACGAATTGGGCCAATTGGCGCTCACTTTCAACGAGATGCTGGATCGCATCGAGCATGGGTTTCGTACTCACCAGCAGTTCATCCGCAATGCCTCCCACGAGATGCGCACCCCGCTCACCGCCATCACCGCCGAGGCCGACCTTGCTTTGCAGCAAAGCCGCAGCCCGGAAAGCTATCAACGTGCGCTGGAAAACGTGCGTGCGCGGGCCGAAAACCTCAACGACTTGGTGGCTCAGTTGCTCCTCATGGCCAAGGTAGAGACCAGCAGCACGTCTGCCGATCAACTTTGTGCCACCGACGATGTGCTGCTTTTGGCACTTCGCGCCCTACAATTCAAGTATCCGAAAGCCAGTCAGCAGGTTAAGTTAGGTATCGAGGCCACTGATGCCTCCCAGTTTTTGGTGCGCTGCGACCCGGCTATTTTGCAGGCCTGTTTTTTCAATCTGCTCGACAACGCCTTCAAGTATGGTAACGACCAGACCGTGAGCGTCCGGCTGTTCCCGCAGGGTCAGTCTGTGTGCTTAGAGGTTGTGGATCAGGGCGTTGGCATCGATCCCGACGAGATGGGACAGATGTTCGAGCCGTTTTACCGCAGCCCGAACAACCAACACCTGCCTGGCAGCGGCATCGGGCTATCGCTGGTGAAAAGCATTGCCGAAAAGTACGGAGGCAGCATCCGGGTGCAGTCCGAATCGGGGCGAGGCACCACTGCATGGTTAGTTTTGCCGAGCGGAATACCAGAGCAGCGGAAAATCTAATGCTCCTCTAAATCGGCTCTTATGCCGCTCTAATACCCCGCCGCCCACCTTTGCCTCAAAATAAAAATGTTTTGAAGCATGAAAAACTCAAGTATCAATTTTATCGCAATTGCGTCGCTGATGCTGCTGGCTACCAGCTGCGCGACAGTTATGCCCGACCAAGTGGGCGTGAAACGGACTTTTGGCCGCATCCACGACGGTGTGCGGCAGCCAGGCATGGTAGGGTTCAATCCGTTCACCACCAAAGTAGTTCGGGTACCCGTCAGAACCATGAATCTGGCGATCACCGAGAACCTGCCGTCGAAGGAGGGCCTCACGATACGCTCCGAAAGTTCGATCCTGTACAGCATCAAATCCAGCGCGGTACCCCAAATCTTGAAGGAGACCGGAATGGAGTTTGAGGAGATGCTGATCCTGCCTGTTTTCCGCTCCGCTGCCTCCGACATCTGCTCGAAGTACGATGCCAAGGATATGCACAGTGCCAAGCGGGCCGAGATCGAAGAGGAGATCAAAAAGCGCTTGATCGAGGTATGCGCCCCAAAGGGGTTCGTCATCGAGTCGGTGCTGTTGAAAAGCATCACATTGCCGGGCGGCCTCTCCAAATCCATAGAGGCCAAATTAGAAGCCGAACAGGATGCACTGCGGATGCAGTTTGTGCTGGATCGCCAAAAACAGGAGGCACAACGCCAAATCATTGATGCTGAAGGAGCCAAACAAATTGCCCGTATTCAGGCTGAGGGCAAAAAAAATGCGACGATCATTGATGCAGAAGCCAGAGCCAAAGGCAATGAGATCGAGGCAGAGGGCATCAAAAAGGCGAACGACTTGATCAGTATAAGCCTGACCCCGAACGTGCTGAAATTCAAGCAGATCGAAGCGTTTCAGAAACTTTCGGCCTCGCCCAACACCAAGACCATCATCACAGATGGCAAGACACCGATCGTGAATATGCTGGGCAACGAGGGCAATTAGCACCGACGCACCCTCACCTTTTTATCAGGCTTGCCAAGTGCTCAAAACACTTGGCAAGCCTTCAAATCCACCACATCCTATGGCAAATCAACTGGGCAAAACTGCCCTTGCTTACTGCATCCTGCTTTTGGCCTCAGCCTGTCAGCCCAATAGCCCCCAATCAAAAAACAGCGAGACCTCAGCCCCCACCACCGACCTTAAATCTGAAGCCCCTGCGGCTGTGCTCCCATACCCACAGACCCCCGATGAGGCCATCGCGCGGCTGAAAGAAGGCAACGCCCGCTTCATCAACGACCAATCGGCCCACCCCAACCGCGACGACAACCGCAAGATCATTCAGGCCCAGAAGCAGACTCCCTTCGCCAGCATCATGGGCTGTAGCGACAGTCGGGTGCCTGCCGAAATCGTCTTCGATCAGGGCTTGGGCGACTTGTTCATCGTGCGCACCGCAGGCCAAGCGCCCGCTACGGCATCCTTCGGCTCGCTCGAATTCTCGGTGGCCGTGCTGGGCGTGAAAGTAATCGTGGTGATGGGCCACGAAAAATGCGGCGCGGTGGCCGGTGCCATCGGCACAGCCAAATTGCCCGGCCATATCGAAGACTTGGTCAACATCATCCGGCCCGGCATCAAGGAGTTCATCGGCAAGCCCGACAAGTTGGAGGAGGCCGGCAAAGCCAACGTGCTGGCCGAGGTAGAAAACCTTAAAAAGTTGGACCCCATCCTCTCGCAGTATGTGAAGGAGGGCAAAATCAAGATCATTCCGGCCTACTACCACTTGGAGACGGGCCAGGTAGAGTTTTTGTAAACACGACGATCATGATGTTAGAAACCGAGCAGCACACTTGCCAAATCTTTGACCCGGAGAGCAGCACTCATCCAGAAGTTTTGGGCCTGTTGAACTGGATACAAGGCTTCCAAGTCGCCATCGAAGGCGACTCGGTAGCAGATACAATATCTCCCAGATTCAGCAGCGATTTCCAGGTGTCTGTGCTAGATCAGGCAATCGGAAGTTGGCTCCTGTTCGACCACACCAGTCATTACAATGCTTGTTGGAAGGTAGCCCTTGATCATAAGTCGCTGTGGGCTGTTTCGTAGAATTCTGGATTAGAATAAAGTCGTTTCATACAATTTGGGTAGCAGCCGGGTGCGGTACTCGTACTCGGCTGTTTTAAATATAGCAACATGAAGACAATGCTGAATGGTCCAACAGTACAAACAAAAATATCGATTGCACGGCAAAAACCGATTGTTTACGCGCTTGGAAGTCGCGTAGCGATGTGGCAAGAAGAGGTCAATTTTTACGATCGTCTTTTGAATTCGTGGTTGTTCAGCTGTAAAGAGGGAACCCGTGCCGAAATTGAAGCCTTGATCGTAGAGGTAAATGATTTACGCGAATCCAGCCTGTCTGAGATAAGAAAGAAACTAGATTTGGTACAAGGCCGAACAAGGTACTCGAACAAAGAACCCGCCGACCTGCACTATACTCTTTACACTTTCGACCAAAATCTGAGTCATCTAAAATCAAAAATTTTTCAGGTGGTCATCAGATTAAGCCCTGTGCAAATATGGTGAGCGCGACCAACCCAAAATCAATTCAGCCTCGTTTGAGGCGAAACCAGATGCTTCAAATCTTTACAAAAATTTCAAGATTGATTCTTATGCGCTACACCTTTTTGGGAGCACTGCTCGGCCTATTGCTCTCTATTGCCTCCTGCAAACCAGAGCCAGTAGCACCTGCACCTGCCGAATGGCAAGCAGCCACTGGTTTTTTGTACTCGAACAAAATCATTTACAACAGTGCTATCTGGGACGACCAGTTGTATGTTTTAGCAAACTCTGGGCTTTGCAAGGTGAGGCCCAACGGTGAAGCCACTTGTATTTACCATGCAGCGGAAATCGAATTCCCCCTGCCCATGAACCGCGACTTTTTTGTCGACACGAAGCGCGATCCAGACGAACTGGTTTTCATCCCTACCGCAAACCCATCCATTTTGGACGGTAAGCGGATTACAATAAAACTGCCAACCCTGGCTCCCGACATTACCGGGTTTACGCCCGGCCTTAGCCGATGGACGATTGCTGATAACGGCAAAGGACAGGTTTTGGCGATTCTGAGCTTTGACACCTACCAAACCGCGCTTTTCCTTTTTGATGTAACCATGAGAAAGAACCAGTATTGGGACGTGGAGGAAGTATCGGCTCAACGGATCAACTTGCCAAAGTTCAATCTTTACACAGGGATTAGTGTAGCCAATCATCAGTTCTTTGTGGCCACCATCGGTGCTGCGGAAGAAGGTGAAACCTGGCTCATTGACGCTTCGGGCAACGCCAAGAAGGTAGCGTCGGATGCGATTCAGAAAGTGCTGCCCGTAGGCAATACGCTTTTTGCTGACGGCAAATTCGGTTGGTTTACATCGACAGATCAGGGTAATACTTGGACTGTTATACCCGGGGACAACAACGTCATATCCTCCAACCCTGGGTTATCGGTCCTTAGCATGTTGCAAGGCCACACCATTGTTGACGGCCGATTGGTTGCTCATACCGGGCTAAGCATCCATACCGTTGGCTTGTCGCCTGATGGAAAGTTGCTTAAAACCGATCTGGATTTGGCCGGTCTGGAAGGCAATCAGGTACTCAATATACACGAATGGCAAGGTCAGGTTTTTGCCGTTACGCAGACTGGGGTATATATGCGCAGCATAAAAGACTTTTTCGCAAAACCCAAATAGCAGCACGTTGTTGGGAAGGCAAATTGATTCTGCACCACCGTTTTTCAGCATCCAAGCATGATTGTACGACTTTCCCTCCTACTCCTCTCCTTGTCTTTTTGTGCCGCCGATACCTCGGCCCAAAACACCCGCATCAGCGACCACAACCGCGTGGGCTGGTGGGCGGGCTTTGCCACCTTCAAACTCAGCCCCATGTGGAGCCTGCACAGCGAGTACCAGTGGCGAAGGGAAAATTTTGTGACTGATTGGCAGCAGGGTCTGCTGCGCGTGGGGGCGAACTACCAGATCGGCCCCAAGTTGCAACTCCGCGCCGGATACGCTTGGGCCGAGACTTTCGCCTACGGCGACTACCCGATCAACGGCCTCGGCAGAGACTTCACCGAGCACCGGGCTTTCCAGATGGCTACCCTCACCGACAGGCCGGGCGGGCGGCTGGACGTGTCACACCGTTTCATGCTCGAACAGCGCTGGATAGGCCGCTACACCCAGCCCGAAGCAGCCCGCGAAGACGAGTATTTTTTCGTCAACCGTCTGCGCTACATGTTCAGGGCGCAATGCCCGCTGCAAGGCAACACACTGGAAGACAAGGAGTTTTATGCCGCCGCCTACGATGAAGTGTTCGTTGGCTTCGGCAAAAACGTGAACGAAAACGTGTTCGACCAAAACCGCATCGGGCTGTTGCTGGGCTATCGCTTCGGCAAGAAACTCCGCGTTGAGGGCGGCTTTTTCAACCAAATACTACAACTGCCCCGTGAGGTCACGTTGCCCGGCAGCACCAATGGGCGCAACGTGTTCCAGCACAACACTGGCTTTATCTTGAATACTTTCTTCAACATTGACCTGACCGATAGTAACCGGTAATTACCCTTCACCCACTCAATTTTTTATCAGCATGAAATGTCCAAAATGTGATGTCACCTTAGTCCTCGCCGAGCGGCAGGGCATCGAAATTGACTACTGCCCCGAATGCCGGGGTGTATGGCTCGACCGTGGCGAACTCGATAAGATCATCGAGCGGACCGGCGAATCTTCGGGCCGCAAAAGAAGCGACGATGACGACCGCGACTACGACCGTCGATCCGATGCCCCCGTTTTTGGGAAACGCGACGAGGACTACGACAAGCGGCACAAAAAGAAGTCGCTGCTCGGAGAGCTGTTCGATTTCTGATCTGCCCGCCATCCACTTTTCAAAATCAAAGACAAGAAATGAAAAATGTTCGCTGGATCATCCTGCTGGCCCTTGTCCTGCTGGCCCTGCCCCGCCCTGCCCAAGCCCAAGAGGGCGACAGCCCCGAAACCTTGGAGTGGGTGCTGAAAATTTCTAATGCGCTCGAAGAGCGGCTGAAGGACGCAGTGGCTGCCCCAGATGTGGCCAACTTGCTCATCAAACTCATGGAATCATACGAGGAGTTTGAGGCGGTGGCACTCATGGGCCTCTACTGCCAAGAGGTGCGCGTAGCGGCAGAACGCGGTCGAAATGAGTGCAACTGGCTCACTAATCATGCGCAAGAAAAGGATTTGAACACCCTCATTATTAGAGCACAAAATGCACGGCTTCAAGCAATTAAAATGCGAGATGAAGCGCTCGTGTGCCTAAAAGTCGCTAAGCAGACGACCCCAGACATAAGCTTTACTTTAGCCGACATCATCCGCTCCAATGCCGAAACCATCGAACACGACTTGGCCGACGGGCTGGCTTCGCAGAACTTCCACGTCCTGTCGCAAAAAATTGAGCATGCCGAAAGGATTTTTTACGACACCGAAGTGCTGGCCGTCCGGCTGGGCAATTGCGAGACGGTGCGCGATGCCGCACGCGAAGGGATACAGGCCTGTATGGATGCCCTCTCATCCCCAAACTGGGCTTTGATCAATACTCATATTCAGAAAGCCTCGGCCTGCTCTGCCAAGATGAGAGAGCGGGCGGGAGAGTGCCGATGACTTTTCTCTATGCACGTTCTCTCGTCCAATACCCCCAATTTACAAAAATACTGCCTGCAGACAGTAACTCTGATCCGACTTGACTGACCACTTAGTGCTGCTTTGTTACTTTAAAAAAGTGGGATTGTCATGTCGTAGCGAAGCGGAGACATCCACACAAGCCAAGCCTTTTGGGTGGTCACCTGAGTCCGGGTTGTGTAGATATCTCCGCTTCGCTACGATATGACAATTCGTTTTTCTCTAATCTAACAAAGTAGAATTAGGAGCAAAGGGAACCCGATTTGTTGGGCTCATTTGCTCAGAAACCTCAGGTTATTGGAAGAGTCTGAAAAATAGCCCTTTGCCGCTCAGTTCAAACGGTTCGTCGCAGACGTTTTCGACATTCGGAAAAAACTCGCCCAAGAACAAAAGCCCGCTCTTCAGCCTGACGCAGATTCAAGGAAACCGAAACCTTACTCGAATATCAGCGCTGGCTGTAGTGCTATTTCAGCGTCCGTCTGAAAGTCGACGGAATTGAGTTGCAGGGGTTGGTGATGGAAGGACTTTTCAATGGCCAATCTGGCCATCAGATAACTCACGGTTGACTCCGCGCCCTGGTTCATGTTTACCTGTGTTTCTTCCAAGCCATCATAGCAGCCGCCTGTACAGGGGTTGTAGATGATTTGGTTCAAGTGGTTTTGCCCCAAAAACCAATTGAAAGCGGTTTCCATCTTTTCCCGGTATCCATTGCCGTTGAAGACTTCGTTAAAAAGTTGCAAGGCCAAAATGGTGTAAGCCACATCAATGGGTTGCTCACCATAACGCGCTTTTTCTTGTCCTTTTTGCATCCAACTGCTGTTGGAGATCACTTGTATCCCTGCTTCAGTGAAGGTGTGTTCGAGCAAAAAGTCGAACGACTCGCGGGCAATTTTTTTATACACGGGTTTGTCGGTGGACAACCAAGCGCACAACATGGCCTCCGGCAAAGTGCTGTTGCCGTAAGTGAGGTATCTTTCAAACCAGTGCCAGCCAGACTCTGCTTCGTGCCGGTACATCTGCACAAGGCGGTTGGCGAGCGTTTCGAGCAACTGCTGTTTCTGAGGCGAGGGCATCGCACTGAGCGCGTAGTGCAAGCCTTTGACAATGAATGCCATAGCCCGCGTGGAGTGTATGGTTTCGATGTGGCGCAGCGTCTGTTCGAGCATGGATGAGGCCTGTTGCACCAGGCTCTCCGGTAGGATTTTGTGTTTAGAGATCAGGTAACCCAAAGCCCAAATGGCTCTTCCGTTGGCATCGTCCAGGTTGACTTCATGGTTTTGTTCGGTAAATGCTTTTTCCGTGTTGACGTAATTCAAAAAGGAGCCATCGGGCAGCAAACAATGTTTGATGAAGTCCAAGTAGATGACGATGTGTCCCAAGTCTCTTTTGTTCTCAAATACCTCGTACTGCATACACATCGCCACCATCGCACGCGCATTGTCGTCGAGGGTGTAGCCTGAACCAAGGTCTGGGTGATTGATTTTTGAAAACTGGATCATGCCGAACGGGGTGGTCATTTTTTTGAAATGGCCCAGATTGATGTCTGGCAGCCCATATCTCAGCGCAATATCGTCGGGAGCGAGGGCTTTGAACAACATGGCGTGCGCGACGGCAGTATTCTCCCAAGCGGCGAAGATGACGCGCTGCAAACCGTTGTTGATCAGGTTCCTGCGCAAGGGTTTGTCGCCCAGCAAATGGTTGACAGCGGCTGTCAATTGCTGTGAGTTCCGAAAATCAATGAGTATGCCCGCGTCGTCACGCAGCAACTCCCGCGCATGGGGAATGGGGGTGGAAATGATGGCACAGGCGCAACTAACAGCGTATGAAAACGTGCCGCTCACCGCTTGGTTGGGGTCTTTGGAGGTGAACAGATAAATGTCAGTCAGTTGCAGGTACTCCAACAATTCCTGCAACGGCACATAAGCATTGATGAATTTTACATGGTTTTCAAGCGAGAGGGCCACCACTTTTGCTTCCAGCATACGGCGGTACTGCTCGCCTTCGTGTTTGACTACTGAGGGGTGGGTTTTGCCAATCGCCAAGAACAGCACCGTTGGGTGAGCAGCCACAATGCCGGGCAGGGCATCTAAAGTAGTCTCGATGCTTTTGCCAGAGCTGATCAGCCCAAAGGTGGAAAGCACTGTCCGCCCGTTCAGACCGTACTTTTTCTTCAAAAGTGTTTTGCCCAAATGCGGCACCAAGTGTATACCATGTGCAATGATCCAAACCTTTTCTTCTGGCACATTATATTCGTTGACAAGGATTTGCTTCGAATTTTGGGTCATCACCACTACCGAATCGCAAGCCGTTGCCATGTTGCTGACTTTCTTTTGCAACGCGCTGTCTGGCTTGGGCAATACCGTGTGAAAGGCCATGATGAGCGGCTTTTTGATTTGCTGTAAAAAATGCAGGAAATCGTTTTCGGGTATGGTTTCAAAAAAGCCAAACTCATGTTGCAGCAACACAAGTTTGATCCTGCTGTCCCCATTGATGGCATCAGCCAGCTTCTGGTAAGACTGCGGTTCTGATGTGTCCAGCACATACCGGACTTCTAAGGGATAATCGTGTTTTTCCTGTGCTGCCTCCAACGCGCACACGCTGATTGAAAAGGACTCAGCAAATTTTTCGTACAGGGCCGTCAGCAAATCTTGAGAAAAGGTTGCTATGCCGCACTCTCTGGGAGGATAAGAACTGATCAGTAAAATCTCTGGGAGGTCAGGGCGTGTTTTATTTTGCATTGTCGGGATGTTATGGGAGGTTTGAAAACGTTGGCTCTTGGCTATATTTCCAATGTTCTGAAACCCGTCCTACAGATTCAATCTGTAGGACGGGTTTCAATGGATGTCAGAGTTGAAAACTTTAAGTGCTGTTCTTCAAGCCTTCGGTTGGATGCTCAAGGCTGCTACCAGAGCAGATAAGCTGACCGAAGCACACGCAATTTGCTCATCGGCAGCACCATAATAAATGTACAAGGTGTCGCCAAACAAGGCAGTGCCTGTTGGGAAGCATACATTGTTGACTTCTCCCCTTATTTCATAGTCATGTTCGGGCGAAAAGAGCGGGTATGGCAGCCGCGCAATTTCTTTCCTTGGGTTTTCCAAATCCAGCAGGGCAGCACACGCCACATATTTGTACCCCGAAGCGGTATCGTGTACCCCGTGATAAATAACCAGCCAACCGTTTTCTGTTTCGATGGGCGGACACCCGCCGCCGATATAACTGATTTCGTGGCGGTGTTTGGGTTCTACCACAATATGTTCGTGCAGATGCAGGAAATAATCCTCCCAAAATGGCATAGTTAATTCAGCCAAGTCATTCACTGCTACTATCTGAATATCAGGCTTTATCCGATGCAGGAAAAAAAGTTTGCCACCGATCCGCCGCGGGAAAAAGATCAGATTTTTATCCCAGAGAAGTGTCTTTTTATCCAGATCACTATGAAGGTTCGGATGCCCATTATAGCGAAGGTATTTTTCATTGACCAGACCTTTACTTTCCGCTAAGTGCCTAAAATCGTCGTATGTAATCTGTGGCGTGAGGATTCCTCTTTTTTCAAAATGTGGCAAAATTTCAGCGGTCGCATACGCGCCGAGGGCATTGAGGCCATCGTAAGCCGTGTATGTCAGGTAATACAATCCTTCAATTTTCGAGATACGCGGGTCTTCCACCCCATGCGATTCATAGTCTGCTTGAGGGAAAAGCACCGGCGTATTGAATCGCTCTGCAACAGTCAACGGGCCTTCCAAACGGCAATACCCAATCGTGGAATAATTGCCCTTGCGTACTGCCCGATAAAAAAGGTGAACCATGTGGCCCTCTCGAATGATTGCTGGATTCAACACGCCGGCGTTCTCGAAGCCCAAATCGGTTTTGTTCAGGATGACCCCGTGCTTTACAACTTCTATCATTGGCTTCAGGGGGCTTTTTAAGATTTCGTATTTTTGCTTGACTTGAGGTCGGGCTTTGGGATAAAGGCTTCAGAGGAAGGCTGTTTGCCTTGTCCACTGTTACCCTCTGACTTGTAATCCGACACCACTTTCCCTTTGCCCAGAGATTTGTCTGCCGGTGCTTTTTTATGGTTCTTGGTACCTTTGTCTTTGCTCATTATTTTTAAAATTTGATATTGTGATTCATCTGGATGATATGTCGGGCGTTCCTAAACGCCCAGTGTCTGCACATCGCCCAATTTTTACAATTCATTGATGACTAACCCTTTAGTGACTACTCCGCGCTCTGTGAGCAAGCGAACTTTGTACACGCCAGAGGCAAAATTTGACTGATGCACATCCAGTGAGACCTGTACTTGTTCTGCCGTCACGGACTGTTGCCACGCTATGTGGCCCAACTGGTCGAATATGGTTAACTCGCCCCCTTGCTCGCTCATGCCATCCAAGCGAAAGGTCACCTGACTCGTTACAGGGTTGGGGAATATTACCAGCACCAAGCCACTGGCAATGATCGGAGTGATATTTGATTGTTCTCTACTGGTGTTTGCAATATCGCCCTGCGGCGCTGTTGGGCAACTCACCGTCACTGTGTAGGCGCAGATACTCACGTTGTTCGCAGCATCTGTGGCAGTCCAAGTGATTACGTTAGGGCCTGCTGTGAGGGTGGTTGGAGCGTTACTCGTCAGCGTGTAGCCGTCGGGGCAGTTCTCCATCATCACTATAGCTACGGGCAAACTGGCCGATGGGTAGCCGCAAGGAGTACCAGTGCCGATGACGGTTATGTTGCCGGGACACATCACCATCGGGCCTTGCGTATCGTTTATTGTCACTGTAAACAAGCAAGTTTGGGTCAGCCCCATCGCGTCGGTCGCTTTCCATACGACATTGGAGACGCCCAAGGGGAAGGGCGAGCCACTCGCCAATCCATTCATTAGCATGGGTATTACACCCCGGCAGTTGTCGGTCGTAGCGGGAGCGGGGTAAGTAACTGCTGCACAGCACAGGTTTGGGTCGTTGCTTTTTACGATGTTGGCGGGGCAGGTAATGATTGGCAGTTGCGCATCGATCACCGTCACGGTAAAAGAGCAGGTTTTGATGTTCCCTGATGCGTCAGTCGCTTTCCACACCACCACGTTTACACCTTTCGGGAAAGCAGAGCCGCTGATCAATCCGCTCAACCGAACCAGTGAGCCACCCGGACAGTTGTCGGTAAATGCGGGCATTGCATACGTCACCACCGCGCTACACTGGTTGGCATCGGTGTTTTTCACTATGAGTATCGGGCAAATGATTCCGGGAAGCTGGGTGTCGTTCACCGTTACTCGGAAAAAGCAGGTTTTCATCAGCCCTGCTGCGTCGGTTGCTTTCCAGACCACTGTCGTAATGCCTTTTGGGAAAGGCGAACCGCTCGGAAGACCGCTTTGGATCACTACGTTTAATGGCGGAGGGCAGTTGTCTATGGCCGTCGGCGGAGCGTAGGTTACTATTGCTGTGCAGAGGTTTGGATCCGTGTTTTTGGCCTGGTTACTGGGGCAGGTGATTGTAGCTTGTTGGTTGTCGTTCACCGTCACGGTAAAGGTGCATAATTTCATCAAACCCACCCCGTCGGTTGCTTTCCACTGCACTATGGTGACTCCTTTTAGGAAGGTCGAAATGCTGTTCAAGCCGCTTGCGAAAGACACAGTGCCGCCGCTTATCCACATTGGCTGTCCAAGCGGAAGCGAGCAATTGTCCAAAGCGGTCGGAGTAACGTAAGTCACCACTATCGCGTCACAGCGGCCCACGTCGGTATTGCGTACGATATTCCCGGGGCAGGCGATCGTCGGTATTTGGTTGTCATTGACCGTGACGGTGAATCCGCACACAGCCATGTTTCCTACTTGGTCAGTCGCCGCAAAGGTCACCATGTTTATGCCTTTTGGGAAGGCGGAACCGCTGACAAGGCCGCTAGTGAGGGTCAGAGTTACCCCATAGCAGTTGCTGGAGAAAGTGGGGGGTACATAGTTCACCACCGCGCTGCACAAGTTTAGGTCTGTGTTTTTGACAATGTTGGATGGGCAAGTGATGGTCGGTAGTGTATTGCCTTCCACAACGATCGTCCTGTTGCACATAGAGGCATTGCCGTGATTGTCAGTAGCAGTCCAAGTCCGGGTTACGCTATTTTGTAGCGTGACGTCTGCAAAGGTGATTATCGGACTGGCATCGCACAAATCGGTGGCCGTAGCAGGCGGGAAAATCGGAATGGCCGGACACTGTATGGGTGAAATAACGGTCGGGCATACGATGGTCGGTGCCGTCTGGTCGTTTACGGTGATTGTCCTGTCGCACATAGAGGCATTGCCACAATTGTCAGTAGCCGTCCAAGTGCGCGTTACGTCGTTTTGTACCGTGACATCGATAAAAGTGATCGTTGGAACGCTCCCGCACAAATCGGTGGCCGTAGCAGGCGGGAAAATCGGAATGGCTGAACACTGGATGGGCGAAATAACGGTCGGGCATACGATAGTCGGTGCCGTCTGGTCGTTTACGGTGATGATTTGGGTACAAAGTTGGGAGGCACCGCACAAGACGGTTGCCAAGTAGGTCCGAGTAATGGTGTACTGGTTGGGGCAAATTAGGCCCGTTATCACATCGCTCACAAAAGTTATTGTCGCGCTACCACCGCAGTTGTCTATGGCGACTACGCTTGCCAGATCAAAGGCGGGGAGTTGATTTGTGCATGATACCTCCACACCAATCGGACAGGTAACGACCGGAGGTACGCAGGGTGGCGAATTAACCAAGTTGCTAAAGCTCGATATGGCACCTGCCCTCGTCAGCCCCCTGCCGTTGAGGGCAGCACCTGTGTATAAGGAGATCGCTCCGCCAGAAACTATAGTGCCCTGAAAAAGAGAATTGATTCCCAGATCGACCGCTCCACTTATTTGCCAATAGACATTGCAAAAGGAGGCCGAATTGATCAGGGTAATGGTTGATCCTGTCGTTGTTGCCAAAGCGCCATCTATCTGGATAATAAATAGGGAGTTGGAGTTGCCTTGCCCATCCAACGTTAAATTTCCATCCAACGAGGCAGCAGCGTTCGTACAGTAAGTGCCTGGGCCGAGGATCGGGTTGAGATGCAATAGAACATTTATAACATTGCCAGCACAGTTGCGCCCGGCCAAATCGGTATAGGCAAGACCCAAATCTATTTTGGCTTGCGCTGTAACAGCATCTGGTGTGCTGTGTACTACGGTGGCCGTTCCAGGGGGAAATCCAGTGAGCACACCTGCATTGGTGCCAACCTCGCCTATTACGACTGTTGGCCCAGAATTGTTAAACTCTCCGGATGAGGTAAATAATCCAAAATCGGCAGATCTGCCCAAGTTGGGGGTTTGCCCGAAATTTGTATTCGGAAAAAGAAACAGGGCCATAGCCGCAGCAATGAGTAATAATTTGTCTTTCATTTTGCTTGAATTAAAATTTAAACTGACCGGTGCGGTGAAAATATATTCGGCGGGTGCTTTTTTGGGGGTTCTGGCACCCTTGCCCTTAGTGATTATTCCGAATTTTAACGTAGTGATTTTTCATTGATTGGGCTTAGAGGAGTCACTGCGATTTATACTCGCTCTGATCACTGTTAGGATCCTCTCGAAATGAATTAAAAAGGCGGGTCTTGTACCCGCCTTTTTAGAAAATACACCTCTTTTGAAACACGACAACAATGGACACGGATAGGACGGAATAAACCGATTCGGGGGGATTTTTTCAAAATCTGTTTTTCTCCGTCTAATTCGTCCTATCCGTGTCCATTTGTTGTTGTGTGTGGGAGTTTCAGAAGAGGTCTACTGCCTGAGTTGTTCTACCGGAACCAGAAGGCGCAGGTTTTTTGCCAGACCAGGCTTGGGTTATACACCTAGCCATTAAATGCCTTAGCATGATGATAAAAGACACTTTTTTGAAACCGGTGAGAACAACTCAAGCAGTTTCTTAATCTAGATTCTTTGACTATTTTTTATTGTTGACGCTTAGGTCCTTGAATGCTTGCCCAAGTTCATCCATGTCGTGGTTAAACTCACGCTTGAATGACTCCCAATCGCTTTGGCCCTTGTCGTATGCTACCAGCCTTGCGTTCAAGTCTTTGTTTCTCTGTTCTAACGCTTCAATACTTTTTATGTACGTTGCATCAAGCGCCTTTCCTGTCGATTTCTTTTTTGCCTTTAATTCTGCGACGAGGGTTTCGTTGTCCTTGATTTTGATTTCTGTCTCGTTTTTGAATGCCTTCCATTCTTCGGCGTTTGCGGCTTTCTGCGCGGCTGCATTTGCATCTTTCTGCGCGTCTTTCAAATCGGCTTTGGCATCTTCTACCTTAGTCTGAGCGTTGTCTGCTTTTTGAGCCGACGACTGACAGCTGGTCAAGGTTATTCCCGTTGCAAACATGGTTGCGACGGATAAGATAAAAATTGATTTTTTCATATTGAATTGTTATTTTTTGTTTTGTATTTTATGAAAAGTGTGAAAATTAGCATTTAACAGCAGCCACGTCAAATGGGGCGATCAACAAATACTAAAGATTACAGCGCCGCCATGATCTCGTCCAATTCTTCTTTGGTTTTGCCCAGTTTGGCTTGAA
>JAYSUY010000921.1:0-3188 GCA_043718855.1 Saprospiraceae bacterium
CATTGTCGGCTTTTTCCCTCCAGGCATTGCAGCTACGCGCTCAGCCACGATGGCTGAGAAGCGAGTCTGTGCCTCGGCTTCCACGCGAGCCGCGCAAGATTCTTGGAGTTCGGTGGTGTAAGCAGCCAGTTTGGCTTCTACGGCTGCTTTGATTTGAGCATCCTGCTCGGCTTTGGTGCCGCCGAAGGCAGTGAGGCCAATAAACCCGGCGACGGTGATCGCGCCGGCTAAAAGCAATTTATTCTTCATAGTCTTGAATGTTTGAGTGTGAGATGTAGATGGTAGTCTGTTCCGAAGACTGTTTGTCAGTTGAGCGCACAAGCCGGACCTGCCTCAGCAGCAATCCAGATTAGTGGCGGATGTCTTATTTTGAGGGGGCAGGTGTCGTAGCCGCCTCTTGGGCAGTCACATCCAGTGCGTTTATTTGTTCCTGTACGCGCTGCTCAAAGTCAGCCTCGCACTTCGTGTTTTCGGCGGTTTCAACGGCCGCCTTTCCAGCCTCAAAGCCTTGTGTGACAGCAGCGTCTACTTGTTCAGGGGTGAGCAGTTTCTCTCCGCAGGAAGCCAGCGAGAACAGCATGACTGTGCCTGTAAGGAATGCCAGTGCAGTTTTTTTCATGTTGAAGAATCGATTTAAAATGTTGAAAAATAGATGGGCGAAGGTACAACCCATTCGTGTTTTGTACACGCAGGAATCTGTGTAAAATTGAGCCTTACCTTCTGGACGGCACATGAACGAAGATTTGCAGCAGCGATTGCTTCCAGCACGTCTTAGAATGGCGAAGCCCTCCCGAATCTGTTCGAGAGGGCTTCGTCATTGTTGCCCTTTGCTTCTTGCCATTTGCTTTTTGCCACTACACCTTCACCTCGCTTTCCACACGCCCGTCACTCAGGTTGAGTATGCGGGTACCGTAGCGGGCGTTGGCCTCCGAGTGCGTCACCTGCACGATGGTCACGCCGTCCTCGCGGTTGAGTTGCTGGAACACCTCCATGATTTCCTGCGCCTGCTTGCTCTGCAAGTTGCCCGTCGGCTCGTCGGCCAGTATCAGTTTGGGGTTGCCGATGAGGGCGCGGGCTACGCCCACCAATTGCTGCTGTCCGCCAGAGAGTTGCGCGGGGAAGAGGTCTTTTTTCGCCACCATGTTGAAGCGGTCGAGTAGGTCGGCGATGCGGCTTTTGCGCTCGGCGGAGGGCACTTTTTTGTAGAGCAGCGGGGTCTCCAAGTTCTCGAACACCGTGAGGTCGTCAATGAGGTGGTAGGCTTGGAACACGAAGCCGATGTAGTGCTGGTACAGTTCGGTGCGGCGGCGTTCGCTGAGTTTGTCCACCCGCTCGTCCAGAAAGTGGTACTCGCCCTCGGTCGGCTCATCCAGCATACCGAGGATGTGGAGCAGGGTGCTTTTGCCGCTGCCGCTGGGCCCCATGATGCTCACAAACTCGCCCTCGGTGATGTGGGCGTTGATGTAGCGGAGCACGTAGGTTTTGATGTGCCCGTTCTGGTAATAGCGTTCGATGTTTTTTAATTCTATCATTTTATGGTTGCCGCCTTCGGCTAAATAGGTTTAATTTGTGGCAAAAAATTACTGTCATGGTCGCATTGGAAATCTATCGGGACACTGTCGAGTTTATGGCTGCCGGCCCGAAGCCGGAGCAAATTATTTCTTTTAAGCCACCTCAGAAGTTACAGGAGCGGGTGCGTGAACTCATTTTGAAAGAAAAAGAGACAACCATCACTGTTGAGGAAAAGCAAGAACTGGAGCAAATTCTATTTTTTGACCACATCATGCGGCTAATCAAAGCCCGTGCTCAACATTACGTTTCTTGATGAGGCAAAATATCTCGGAAGTACGCCGCCGAAACGTAATTTGGCGCGCTCACTACTGCTGCGAATATTGCCTTGTACACGAAGATGACTTCTACTTGTCGGGCGAAGTTGACCACATCCAGACGGTCAAACATGGCGGTACAAACGAGACCTCGAATCTTGCATATTCCTGCATCCATTGCAATCGGAACAAAGGTACTGATGAGGCGATCGTCGTACATGGCAAAGCAGTTCGACTTTTCAATCCTCGAACCGACCACTGGGGCGACCACTTTGAATTGACTGGCCCCGTGATTTTAGCCAAGACCGAAATCGGAGAAGCAACCATCAAAGTGCTGAAAATGAACGACGAACGTCGAATTTTAGAGCGACTCGCCTATATGAAAAAAGGCTCTTACCCATCTCCAGACCTAGCACATTTGCTGAGGGCATCTTGATTCAAACGATCAATACAAGCGAGGCCGTGTCAGCCACTCCCACAACAGCATGAGCAGCCAAGCGAGCAGTTTGAGTACCATAGCGTTTTTGTTTTAGTTGTTGCCCGTGCTTCACACGTGGAAATTCTCCGTCACCACCCGACCATCGAACAAATTGATGATGCGGTGCGCAAAACCAGCGTCGTGCGGCGAGTGCGTCACCATGATCACCGTCGTGCCGCCCTGATTGAGTTGGGTGAGCAGGTTCATCACTTCGAGACCGTTGGTGGAGTCCAAGTTACCCGTAGGCTCGTCCGCGAGGATGACCTTTGGCTCAGCCACCACGGCGCGGGCGATAGCTACGCGCTGCTGCTGACCGCCCGACAACTGCTGCGGAAAGTGGTTGCGGCGGTGCATGATGTTCATGCGCTCCAGTTGCGCTTCCACCTTCTTTTTACGCTCGCCAGCGGGCGTTTTCAGGTAGAGCAGCGGCAATTCCACGTTCTCGTACACCGTCAATTCATCTATCAGGTTGAACGACTGGAATACAAAACCGATATTGCCCTTGCGCAGGTTGGCGCGGTGGCGCTCGCTCATTTTCGCCACTTCGGTGCCGAAAAAGTGGTACTCGCCCTCGCTGGGGTTGTCGAGCAAACCGAGGATGTTGAGCAGCGTGGATTTGCCACAGCCCGAAGGCCCCATCATGGCCACGAACTCGCCGGGCTGGATTTCGATGCTCACGCCGTTGAGGGCAGTGGTCTCCACCTCGTCGGTGGTGAAGAGTTTTTGCAGATTGACTGTCTTTATCATGACTGTTGTTGATTTGTGTAGGTGATGATTTGGTGATCTGGGTGTCTTGTCCTGAAATAGGTTTACAGTAAAAAACTGTTTCAGGCGATGTTATTTAAAACAAAAAGAGTTAAACGTTACAAAGAAGGCTTCAAGCA
>JAYSUY010000922.1:0-3183 GCA_043718855.1 Saprospiraceae bacterium
TGTCGCCTACCAACCGCCCTTTTTTGGTGGAAGGTTGTCTATTCAAAAAAAACGCAGTCACCAGTTACCTGAACGGCGGCGGTGCAGTTTTTTTGACCAAAACGGGCCGCTCTGTGGTGTTCCGAGGCTGTCGGTTTGAAGAAGACTCTACGGTGTATAAGGGTTATGGGGCAGGTATTTATATTCAAAATAATGGCACTACTAGCAATTTCCCAAACCATCTGCTGATGGATGATTGTGTATTTGAGAGGTGTTGGTCTTACACTAGCGGCGGTGCACTATGCATCAATACAAGAAATTCATCGGCATTGGATATTTTTTTTCAAATGAGCTGTACCATTAAAGACTGTTTGTTTGATGGGAATGCTACTTATGAGGGAGATGGCGCAGCTTGGGAGATTACAGGAGATTTTAAAAGTAAATTACAGATGAATGTGCGGTCTTGTATATTTATCAACAATCAGAGTGATGGAGATGGTACTGCTGAGATGTATGGAGGCTCAAAAGAGAGTGAGTGTGAGATGACTTTTGACAACTGTCTCTTTCTCAACAACAAAAGACGAGAGAACCCCAGTGCCTATTGCGCAGCTATCTACGGTGGCCTCAGTTCTCCCGGCACCTTCAAGACCCGCATCCAGAACTGTGTATTTGCCCACAACGGTGGCGGGGTGAACTGTCTCAATGATGAGGGTGGCATGACCACCGAGATCAGCCACTGCACTTTTTATCAGAATGGTACGCGCATGATCGTGAACAAGAGTTGGTATCCGGGCTTCAACGGTACCGATTTTTACAACGACTGCTACATCAACAACTGCATTTTTGAGGAAATCTCGCAGATTGACCGGATGTTCCTGTGCAACGACTTCCAGAACGTGAACGTGTATGACTTCCACATCGACTACTCAATGGTGAGCCTCTACGACGACGCTATCCCAGGCGGCAAACAGGCTTTCGGCGATCATGTACAGTTCAAGGGAGACCCGATGTTTGTGGATGCCGCCAACGGCAATTTCCGCCTACGCCCCAAGTCGCCTGCCGTGAACGCGGGCAACAATGCAGCCGTAGATTCCCTCCTGCTCACTGACTTGGACGGCCTGCCGCGCATCCGCTGCGATACGGTGGACATGGGGCCCTACGAGCGGCAGGACAGTTGCGCAAAGACCAGCAGCACGGAACTCCTGTTTGCCCAACCCCTCCGTCTCTCCCCCACCCCCTCCACTGGTCTCTTGCAATTGGACCTCCCAGACTCAGGTATCCTGCGCCTGTACGATGCGCAAGGCCGTTTGGCGCAGCAGCCGACCGAGGTGCCGCCCGGCGGTGCGACCTTCCACCTCGACCGCCTCGCGCCCGGCTTATACCGGGTGCAGATAGAGACAGCACACGGCGTTTTTTGGGGGAAGTGGGTGAAGATTTAGGGTAAAAGGCCTGAGGCAAGCAGTGGGGTGGGGATACGCTACCCTCACCCCACTTTGTCAACAATTCGCTAATCGCCTCCCCCTTCTTTCGCGGGCTGCTATTTTTGCCCTCGTTTTTGAAATTTAGCCTCCCGCAGATTTCGCAGATGCACGCTGAAAACCGATTCAAAAAGAAGGCGACAGCCGACTGTTCTGCGAAAATCTGCAAAATCTGCGGGAGATGATAAGCAGTTACAAAACATTTAACCGCAACATGGGCAAATTCACACTGACCACACTTTTTCTCCTCCTTTCGCTGACTTCGGCTTTTTCGCAGGCCTCAGCATCCGACAGTACTTTCATCGACGCTTACATCAGCGGCCTCACGGCTGGCAAAGTGCGCCTCGTGGGCGTAGCCGGCGATCAAAACTACTTGGCCGACTCTACGGTGGCCGATGCGACGGGGCATTTCACCCTACGCCGCAAGTCGCCGCTCTCGCCGGGTTTTTACACTTGGCTGCTGCCGGGGCAAAAAAACTTCTCGATGCTGCTGGACAAAGACCAGAAGTTCACAATCCGCGCTGATGCTGCGGATTTTCTGAACACCATGAAAACCGAGACCTCGCCCAACACCGAACTGCTGTACGAGAGCTTCCGCTTGCAGAGTAGGCAGGAGCCAGAACTTAATCAATTGGCTGAGGCGATGAAGACCAACCCGCCCGCTTCGCCCGCTCTTCAGCAGGCCAAAACCCGCCAAGCGCAGATGATCGAGGAGCGCAAAGTCGCGCTGGAATCGATGTACAAGAAAAACCCCAACGCTTTTTTCACCAAGTTCAAGGTGGCTGGGCAGAACCCCGACCTCGTGGATTTCCGCAAACCCAACGGCGACCTCGACACGCTGCGCCAACTGCTGGACTACCGTGGCCGCTTCTGGGACAACGTAGATTTCACCGACAGCCGCTTGCTCAGCACCCCGGTGATCAGCAACAAACTCCGCCGCTACATCAAGGAACTGACCCCGCAAAACCCCGACTCGCTCATCAAAGTGGCCGATGCGCTCATCCGCCGGGTGCAGCCAAACAAAGAATATTTCAAGTTTTTCGCCAACTGGATCGCGCTCACCTACGAGAATGGCAAAAGTTCGGTGATGGATGGTGAAGCCGTGTACGTCCACATTGTCAAGAATTTTTTCAAGCCCGGTGTCGCGTACTGGAGCAATCAGAAAGAATTAGATGCCCTGCAAAAACACGTCTCCGAGATGGAAACCAGCCTTCTGGGCCGCAAGGGCCTTGATGTGGTGGCCAAAGATGTGGTAGACGGCAAAATGAAAAGCATCTACGAAAACACCGCGCCGCTGGTGGTGGTGTTCATGTTTAGCCCCGACTGCGAGCACTGCCAGAAGGACGCGCCCACAATAAACAGCATCGCCAACAGCTGGAAGGCTCGCGGGGTGCAGTTTTACGGCATCGCCATCGGCGGGGAGGATATGCAGGACGAGATCAAGCAGTTTGTGGTCAAAAACCGCTTCACGTTCCCGGTCGTGAATGACCCGACCAACCGGGCCATCTACGCCAAATACTTCGTGGACATCACGCCTGAACTGTACGTCCTGAACAAAGACCGGATGATCGTATCCAAAAATCTCCACGCCGAGCAACTCGAGGAGGTGTTCGAGCGGGAGTTGAAGAAGTTGAAGTAGGGCCTGGTGGCTCAAACGGCAAGACCTACGAAAAAGCCTGATAGTCATCTTTGTGATGGCTGTCAGGCTTTTTTAATGTGGAGAAAT
>JAYSUY010000923.1:0-1142 GCA_043718855.1 Saprospiraceae bacterium
GCAAGGGGGCAAGAGGCAAAGGACAAACGGCAAGGGGCAAGGGGCAAGGGGCAAGGGGCAAAAGGCAAAAGGCAAAAACCAAGCGTACACCGTGATGACGACATCTTGCCTTTTGCCCCTTGCCTCTTGCCTCTTGCCTCTTGCTATTTGCCCCTTGCCCTTTGATTTACGCCAGTTTCCGTCAGATGTGCATTTTGCAGGGGCGAGCCGGGTGCTTTGGTGGTTTCTTTGCTGGACATTGACAACCCACCCCCGACCCCTGCCAAGTGCAACCCCACCCCCGACCCCTCCCCTGAAAAAGAGGGGGGACACGACATACACCGCGACTTAGAGCATATCTCGGTGTGTGCCTCGTCCCCCCTCTTTTTCAGGGGCGGGGTCGGGGGTGGGGTTGCACTTGGCAGGGGTCGGGGGTGGGTTGTCACTAAAACACGTCCGTCCGATGAAACACGCCGCTACATTTTCCTGCCTCTTTTTGCTGCTGGGCTTTGCCCAAAACCTTCGCGCCCAGTGCCTCCCGCAAATCCTCAATTGTCCCGCTGCCGCTGTCGAGGTGTGCGACACGAGCAGCAACAGCACACAGTTCTGGAACGCCCCGCTCTGGCTCAACCCAGATTTTGGCGGCACCAACTTGGCCGACGCGCCCACCGACCTGAGTATCTCCGCCCGTGATACCTGCGGCAACACCCTCAGCATCAGTTATTTGCTTTTTCTGGACCTCGACGGCAACGGCCAGCAGGAGACGGTGGTGAACAGCATCCAGCCGCCGCCGACCAGTGCCGTGTATTTTGGCAACGCCGCCAACCCGAACTACGCGGGTGGGCAGTATCGTCAGTTTGATCAACGCGCGGTGCCGAGTTTTTTCCGCTACCGCTTCGGCATAGAAACCCAAACTACTGGTGGCGTGACTACCGCCCGGCTGCGCTGGCGTACGCCAGCGTCCGTGCTGGGTGGCGTGTTGCCGCAATTGCCCTACGGGAAACACCGCATCCGCTGGACGGTGCGCAATGCGGCGGGTCAGGAAGCGGTGTGCGAGTATGGGGTGGTGGTGAAGGATTGTGGGGTGCCGAGGGTGAAATGCTTCACTGCGCCAATCGTCAACTTGTACTTGTGCGACAAGTCCACGCCAGTTTTTGGCTGGG
>JAYSUY010000924.1:0-3168 GCA_043718855.1 Saprospiraceae bacterium
TCGCTGAAGATACGACGCTGCCGAAGCCCGCGATCTGTAATCCCTGTTTTTGTCATGATCTAAGTTGATTTTGCGGTCAGCTTATTTCAGGCCAAGTCACGGCATAACTCATAACTCAAACCTCATAACTCCTAAACCCATTCCGGAAAATCCGCCAAATACTCGAACGCCGACTGCTCAAAATCCAGCCGACAGCAGAAGGTGGCGAGGCCGTTGGTGACGGCTAGGTAGGGCGCTTGCAACTGCAAATTATAGCGGGCGGCCTGCTCGAAAGTGGCCTGATCCACCCCCACTTTGGGCGATTTGCACTCCACCAGCAACCAGGGCCGCAGCTGCGGATCGAACACCACAATGTCACAGCGTTTTTTCAAGCCGTTCAGTTCGATGCCGATCTCCACCCGGATGCGGTTGGCTGGGTATTTTTTGACCTCCAAAAAATGGAGCAGCACCAACTGCCGCAGCAACTCCTCTGGGGTCAGCACCAGTTCTTTCCGCCGGATGGGATCGTACACCAACTGCGCCTGCTCCGTGCGGACGAGACGCAGCTGGTGTTGAAGTTGGAGGAAGTTGGGCTGGAGGAGCATGGCGGGTGGGTTGAGGTGCAAAAGTAGACTTCCGCACAGAATCTCGTCATGCACAACCGTGTATGGCAGGGATGCATAGAAGAGCAGCGTTACACTTGGTTTTTGTGATGAGGGAAGACTTGATGCCACCAGGGATACCCAGCGCAGCGTGTCAGCAGCCAGCAGAAAATTTACACCCAATTATCCAACTCCAAATTGGGTATCCGCCCAAAATGAGCCTGATTGTTGGTCACAACCATCAAATTATGGTGCAGACCTGTCGCTCCGATGAGTACATCCGTGTGGCCGATAATTTGGTTGTTGCGGCGCAGTTCGGAATAAACACCAGCAGCGAGGCTCGCTATTTCGACCGTGAGGGGCAAAACCCGGCAGTCTTTCAGGAAGGTCTCAAAAGCCTGCATCTGCTTTCTGGCATCTTTGAACAAGAGGCCGTGCATAATCTCGTAGTAGGTGAGGACGCTGAGGTTCAAATAGCCAAAGTACTGGTAGTTGGCCTCGATTTGAGCCGTCACGGAAGCAAAACCTTTGAGATGGAAGGAGATGGTGTCTGAATCCAGCAGAGACTCTTTCATAGTTGGAAGGTACGGTCTGCAAACATTTCTTCCCGCGTCTGCCGCAGCACCCGAAGGAAATCTTCAAAGTCCGCATTGTCCCAATCTTTCCATGCGCCCGCTACTTTGGACACGTTGCTTTGGGCGGTTTTTGCCCGCTGGCTTTGTGTTGGCTTTCGCCGAAGGCGCACAGAGAGGTAGGTGTCTAACTCGGCCAACTCTTGAAATGGCAACTGGCCGAGTTTGGAAAGCACCGATTGGTAAAGTTCAATTTGAGACATACTCTACTGGCTAATTTTTGTGCAAATATCGGCTTTCGCCCTAAATAAACGAACACACGTTGCGCTTGGGTATTGTGGCAGGGGAAGACTTGAGGCCAGCGGGTTTTGTGGTGAGGGAAGACTGGAGGTCAGCGGGGGTGTTTTTCAAAAAATTTTCGTCGCTTGCTTGGCATCTTCACCGGCCTCAGCCGGGTTGCACTCGGTCACCCTTTGCCAAATCAGCCCCCACGACATTGCTCCGCATACGAGCAGGGCTGCGCCGTCGGTCATCCCTCCCTCCTCGCTTGCCCTGCGCGTATGCGTCACTTTTGCTCACGGGAAGGCGCAGATAACCTCCTCATAACTGGGAAGAAAGGGCGAGGCGCAGCCCGATGTAGTAGGTGTGAGATATCGGGGCATCGTTGTCCCGCACCGCAGCGTGGCAGCGCTCGTTGAACCAACTGCCGCCGCGAAATACGCGGTAGACACCCCGTGTACCCTGTTCTACCCAAGCACTGCCATCGGTCGGAGCGTTTTTGTAATTGCCGTGCCAGTCGTCTTCCACCCACTCACACACGTTACCGCTCATGTCATGCAGACCGAGTTCGTTGGTTTTTTTCTGCCCGACGGGGTGAGTTTTTGAGCCGGAGTTTTCCGAGTACCAGCCCACTTCGTTCAAATCGTTGCTGCCAGCGTATTTGTAGCCCTTGCTCTGGTTGCCGCCTTTGGCCGCGTACTCCCACTCGGCCTCCGTAGGCAAGCGATACGCCTTGTTTGTCAAGCTGTTAAGGGTCTTCAAAAAAGCCTGCGCGTCGTCCCAACTCACATTCTCCACCGGCAGGTCGTCGCCTTTGAAATGGCTGGGTTTATTGCCCATAACTTGTTTCCACTGGGCTTGTGTAACGGGGTATTTGCAGAGCAAAAAGTTGAGGACGGTGACGCGGTGGACGGGGTTTTCATTGCCCTCACCGAAGGTGTCGCCCATGTCGAAGGAGCCGCCTTTTATCGGCACCATGAGTTCGCGGAAGGGGTCAAGTTTACGGAGCCGCTCTTGCTGGGCCTCCTGCTCCTTGCGCTTGCGCTCTGCTTCTTCTGCCTTTGCCCGCTGGGCTGCCGCCTCTTCGGCTTCGCGTTTTTTTCGGGCGGCCTCTTCGCGGGCCGCCACCTTTGCCCGCTCGACGGCCTCCGCCGCCTGTCGGGCTTTGGCGGCTAAATCGGCTTCTGCATCTATCCGGGCTTGCTCCACTGCCCGCCGCTTCGCTTTGATGGCATTCACCGTCTCCACTACCTGCTCGGCCACATGGGCGAAGCCGTCGGGCGCGGTCTCGATGGGCTTGCCTTCGCAGAGGATGCACTGAAAATCATTCAGTTCAGTGTGCTGCCAGAGGCAGCGGCGCAGGATGACGGGCAGCACTTCGGCCTTGCCTTCGGTGCGGAGTTGGAGGGCTTTGGGCAGTTCCACCTCGTGTACATAGTCGGAGTCCAGGAAGGCTTCGGAGACGAGCAGCAGGAAGATGTCGGCGCGGTGGAGTTCGTCTTTGAGGCGGGTGTCCCAGCGGTCGCCGGGCTGGATGAGGCCGTCCCAGAAGATGTGGAAGTGGCCTCGGCGTTCGAGCACGTTGAGGTGCTGCCGGAGTTTGTCACGGGAGGCGTGGTCGGCGTGGGCGTAGGCGATGAAAATGCGGATGGGCTGGTCGGTCATGCGGGCGCGGTGGGCGGTGGGGCAAAAGTAGGGCAAGTTTTCATTGTTATTGGAGGTTCGGCTTTGAGTCG
>JAYSUY010000925.1:0-3164 GCA_043718855.1 Saprospiraceae bacterium
GCAGTATGCTCCCGTCAAAAGCAGGTACCCGTCAGATACTTCCTGAATATTCCAGCCGGCTTCTGCGTTGAGCGGCAGGTTGGAGAATTTTTTGTAAAAAGTAGTTTGTGTGAAAGCATTCTGAGTGCAAAAAGCCCAAAGGGCAAGGAGGAGGAAGGTGTTTTTCATAAACCTGAAATGGAAAAACGGCAGCACGGGCTTTCTGCTCGTGCTGCCGCTGGATGATGAAAAAATCAGTGCTGAACGATGAATTTGCCTTTGTGAATAGGTTTGCCCTTGTCCGTTACGGTGACAAAATACAAGCCTGTGGCAAAGCCCGACAAGTCCAAGACGTGGGCGGTCTCGCCCGCTGCTATGTGCAGTTCGGCAGCCTGCCGCCCGAACACATCAGTGATGAGCAAACGGGCATCTGGGCTGACGGTTACGAGGGGCCACGAGAGATGGACTTGGGAAAAGGCGGGATTGGGTTGGATGCTCAGTATCCCGCCGCCCTCCTCCGGTCCAGTGGGTTCTGATGCCGCCACCGTCGTGTTCCACAATTCCGTACAGCCTGGGTGCAAGCAGCCTTCGGAGTCGGTTTTAAGTACCCAAATGTCACCAGTGTTACTGGGCATACCCGTAGTGTCAACTTCCCCAGTAGCGATGAGGGCACCTCCCGGACCAAGGTTGACACTGTAAAGGAGGTAGTCGTGGCCAATCCGGTGGTACAGCCGCTCCCAGCGCAGCACGCCCTCTGGGCTGAGCCGGAACATCCAGCCAGCGGTGTACTTCGGGCTGCTGCCAGATTCTTCATACCATCCTACGCCAACGATGTCGCCATCGGGCAGTTCGACCAGCGAGAGCACCTGTCTGTATTGCCACACCGCTCCATAGCGGATCCATCGCCACATCAGGTTGCCGAGACTGTCGTACTTAGCAACATAGGGAGGATTGTTTTCCGCTTGGGGTATCGTATGCCTGTCCTTAGCATAACCTAAGGCAATACTTCCATCCCTAAGTGGGAGGGCGTGACCTTGTGCATAGGTAGCAATGGAAACTGTATCTATGATATTCGACCAGATAACTGCTCCCTGGCTGTTCAAACGCTCTAAAATAACAGGCGACTGGTAGATGCTAGAAGCAAAGCCATTTCGCATTAGTACATAGCCACCCAAAGCATCCATTTGCAAAGAAAACGGGCGGTTGCCCATTGGCTCGCCATACAGTGCTGACGAAACAAAGTTTCCATCTTCATCCACCCTCATCAGGGTAGCAAAACTTTTGGTGCTGCCCGAAGGGAAGGTGCTGACGCATAGGATGTACCCACCTCCCTGTTGATGAACCACAGCATTGCTACCTTTCACGTCATCTGGATACTGCTGTTCCCAGAGAATGTCGCCTGTGGAGAGGGACATTTTGTACAGAAAGAACCACTCGTTTGCCGCTTGGTCCCAAGCATGGCCTGCCAGCATAAAAGTGGAGTCGGCGTTGAGCAGCAGACAGAACCGCCCAGTAGAATGAGAGTGTATACCAGAAGGGTTGATGACCGTTTTCCAGATCACTGCCCCGTTGGCAGGGTCGAGCAAAAAAATGCCGTTGCACCTGCTGCCATCGCTGCAGAAAGAGCCAGTCGCCACTAAAAGCCCGAGTGGGGTGACCTCGGAGGCCCAGCCAATGTCGTTCTGCCCATCTACGTCGTAGTATTTGGAGAAGGTTTGGGCTGTTAGGGGCAATGCCCCCGACAGCCCTGCGAACCAGCACATCAAAATGAGTTGCTTCATGGTGTGTTTTAATGTTGGATGATGACTTTTTGTGCCTGTGCCGCTTGGCCCTCGGCCGTGGTGCGCAACAGGTAGATGCCCGAAGGTAAAGCAGATGTCTCGATTGCGACGGGCGTTGAACCGAAAAGCACAGCCCGACGAAGCACTGTGCCGAGCAAATCTGTGAGTTCAACATCCACAGGCCCCTGAGCAGTTTCCGAACGCACTTCCAGCACGGCATCGGCTGGATTGGGGCTGATTTTTACGGATGCAGCACCGCCGTCCAACACCGGCTGCTGCATACGACCACCTGAGCGCGGACAAATGGGCACAGGCCAGTTCAAATCATTGGGATTCGAGGTTCTCAGCACGCCGTCGGCATACGGCGATACATCTGGCAGGTTCAGTCTGCTCACAGAGTCGAGGAACTGCGTCTGCCCAGTAGTCAGAATAAAATCATCCTGTGATAACTGGGCGAGGTTGATCTCTTGTACCTGACGGTAGAGCATATCAGCATTGGTGGCACTGGGCAAGGATGCAATGATCTGCTGGGCGGCCGCATAATCCTGTTGGTACAGGTGATAGCCCAACTGTCGTTTGAGCGGTTGGTACGAGACGTTTTCGTTGGTAATTGTGGGAAAGTCAGGAGCAGGACGACCACCCACGCAGGTGGCAACCTCTCCTAAGGCTTCCCTATTTTCAAAGTTATTGTTCACCGCACACCCGCTGTCGTCAATGTCACAGAGCGGAAGATAGAAGCTTGATGCTCCCGGTTCGTGCCTATACTCAAAAAACTCGGTAGCACCTTCTGTGATGATGCTGGATTCGGGGTAATGGAAGAAGTTTTTCACAGGATTTGTGCTTTGACCCGACAGCGATCCACCAACTTCACCAGGGCTCGCAGCATTTCCTGTTAGGTAGAAGTTGATAGTAGGCGGAAGAGAATATATGAAGTCATTGCCATCCATCCAAATACCCCCCTGCCGCCCGTCCGCATAGATGTCACAGCAGCGGCTTGTTTCAAAGTCATTGCAAAACAGGTAGTTGACATCAAGGTTTGCTGTGTTTCGGAGGTGCATACCGAGATAATTGTTAAAAAATTTGTTCTCAGACACCTCATAATTGGATGCCCCTTCTATTCCTATACCGATTGTGCAACTAGATACCCAGTTGTTCAGAAAAGTCAACCCACCTTCTTTGTTTACCCCTTTGACCGCAAGGCCAACTTTGCATTTAGCAAATTGGATGCGTAAATTTCCTTCGCTGATCACGGAAAGTTGACTGGCGTACTGGTGTGTGGAGAGAGATTCAATGCCCACGACAAGATTAGAGTTGATGCGAGTTGAAAATCAATGACTTATGTTTCGAGGTGAAAATTCCAAAGCCCTGCACAAACGCCGATAACCCTATCAATCACAGTTTTGG
>JAYSUY010000926.1:0-8926 GCA_043718855.1 Saprospiraceae bacterium
GTGAGGCGGTGACTTGAAGTCACCGCCTCACTTTCGCCGAGGGCCTCGCTTGCGCCAAGCGGCAAAAGTCCCGCTCCCAGCCCCAACAGCGAAGCAGATTTGAGGAAGTTGCGGCGATTTATGGCCGATTTTTTTTCAAAATTCTGGTCTGGCATGAGTCTCAATTTTTCTTTTGCTGCGATTTGTAAAATGCCACAATCGGCTCGAACGGCCCAAACTTATGCTGCGCCTCCGGGAATGTATCGGCGTATGGCCCGAAAGGGTGGTCGAAAGGTTTTTTCTCGATTTTGGGCCAGTCAGTGGTCAGAAACGGGTGCTTCGGGCGGGGCTGCGCATTCACAAAAGCCGCCACGTCCCAAGCCTCCTCGTCGGTGAGTTGCGGATTCTCCCAAGTAGCGCCGAAGGGCATATTCGCTTTCACATAGCCCGCGAAGCGGCTGAGCCGATACAACCCTGCACCTTCGTTGTAACTGTTCTCACCCCACAGCGGGGGGTAGTGGCGGACGCTTTCGGGCATCGGAAGTCCCTGGCCATCAGCGGCGTGACAACTTTGGCACTTAGCAGCGTACACCGTGTGGCCCCGGGCTGGGTCGGCAGCGCGGTCGAGGAATTTAGGTTCTGTCAAGCCCGCGCCTTTCGGCTTTTCGCCCTTCGGGATGCCCGCGCCGAGCCACTTCATGTAGGCGATGATGGCCGTCATCTCGCGGCTGTTGGTATCCAGCGGCGCACCGTTGAGGCTGCGCTGAAAGCAGTCGTTCACCCGCTTGGGGATGGTTTCGAGGGCACCCGAACGCGCCCGCATCTGTGGGTAAGTGCTGGCGACGGCAGCGTAGTTGTTGCCAAACGGCTTGCTGCCCGCGTCGAGGTGGCAGTTTTGACAGTTCATCGCGTTGATGGTGCCGGGGCGCAGGAGGCCGTTTTTTCCAAAATAATCCTGCGTGTTGGCGAGCAGGTCGCGGCCGTAGCGGAGCAAGTCGGCGTTGTCGGCCCAGGCTATACCTGCCAGATCGGGCGATTTCCAGACCTCGTTTTTGTCGTACTTGGGTTGAAAAATGGCTTGCTGCCGCAAACGCTCCGCCTGCAATGCGCTTTTTTCTGTTGAAAAAAGCCACGCCGCGCCGATCACGAGCAACAGGGCGAGAATTTTGAAAAAGCCCGAAAAAACGACAAGCCAGTTGGCTTGCAACTGCTCCTTCGGTTCCAAACTGCTTGGGAAAACCCACCGCTGCGCCTGGCCTACGGCGCGGCTGCACTGCCAAGTGACGAGTGCGAGAAGGAGCAGGAGGAGTGGGTAGAGGTGTGGCATGGTTTCGTCATTTCGTCAGTCGTCATTTCGCCATTAGCCTCCCTTCGGAAGTACCGCACACGACAAGAATGGGACACGGATGGGACAGATTGGGCGGACAAAAAACGGATTTATAGAGAAATCTGTCCTAATCAGTTTAATCCGCCCTATCCGTGTCCCATTCTTGTCGTGCGGGCGATTGGGTGTTCAGTGAGGCAGTCGCTCGCGCAAATAACCGTACACCCAAGTGCCAGCAATTGCGCTCAGCAGTGTGACTCCGGTAGCCATTACTCCTGTACCAAGTTGAGCGAACAGCGGCCCTGGGCAAGCCCCCGTCATGGCCCAGCCGAAGCCGAACATCAGCCCGCCGATGATTTGGCCTTGGCTGAATGGTTTGGGCAAAAAGTCAATCTTCTCTCCGTATATCGTCTTGACATCCAGTTTTTTAATCGAAAAAACCGACAGCGCACCCACCGCCACCGCCGTGCCGATCACACCGTACATGTGGAAGGATTGCAGCCGGAACATTTCCTGAATGCGATACCACGACACGATTTCAGCCTTGATGAACACCACGCCGAACAGCATCCCAACGAGGGCGTATTTCAGGTTGTACCACCAAGGGTGGGTGAGTTCTGATTCGTTGATGCACATCGCGTCCAGCGAGCGCACCTCGAAGTCCGTGTCAGGCAGGGTTTGGGTGAAATTTTGAACGTTTGAGTTTGCCATGACCGATCAGAGTTGGAGGATGAACGGGAGGATGAAATTAGCCATCAAAAAACCGCCAACCATGAACGACACGGTGGCGATGAGCGACGGCCATTGCAGGTTGGAGAGGCCCATGATGGCGTGGCCGCTGGTGCAGCCGCCTGCGTAGCGGGTGCCGAAGCCGACCAAAAAGCCGCCCACGACCATCAGCAGAAAGCCGCGCAAGGTCAGCAGGCTCTCGAACGAGAACAGGTCGGTGGGCACGAGTCCATCAATGTGCGTCACTCCGTAGCCCGCCAAATCTTGCGCGAGATCGGGGTGAATGGAGATGGGGTCTGGGTTTTGCAAAAAAGCGGTGGCCAGCACAGCACCAGCCAAGATACCTCCGATGAAAAAGAGGTTCCAGATTTCTTTTTTCCAGTCGTAGTGGAAAAACGGGATTCGGGCAGGCAGGCAGGCGGCGCAGATGTGCCGCAGGCTGGATGAGATGCCGAAGTGCTTGTTGCCGATAACCAGCAGCGTCGGGACGATCAGCCCGATGAACACGCCCGCTACCGACCAGTGCCAAGGATGAGATAGAGATTCAAGCATGGTGAGATCAAATTTAAGGTCAAAGATGCAGTGGCTTGCTGTTTTCGGTCTGTGACAAGTGTTACAGACCAACGGGAATTTCGATGTACCCAACGGCAAAAGTAAAAAAAGGCAGGCCAGGCTTACGCCCGACCTACCTAACCCCAAAAAACCAAATGAAAACAATCTTAAATCTTGCCGAATTTCAGCACGTCGGTATCACCGTTGCCGCCGCTCGTATGCTCGAAGTGCATGAAACTGTCGTCGGTTTTAATGATGCGCCAATCTTCTTCCAAATCGGAAAGGGCGCTCGGCACCGTCCCGCTGAAATCAATCAGGAATTTGTCTGCGCTGTCGTCGAAGCCTGTGGCCCAAGTACCGCTCCAAGTCTGGCTGCCATTGCTGGCACTGAGACTGCCGTTGGTGCCGAACTCGAACGTATGCCTGTATAGTTACTCGTTTCGTCTTGTTCGTCAAAGAAGTAGGTCACTTTCCATGTCCCCGCAGAAGGCGTGAAAGTAGTGCCAGAAGATTTGTCTTTGTGGCAAGCGGCCAACGTGCCGACGCAGAGCAGGAGAAGGGCGAGAAATTTTTGAAGGACTTTCATAGCATCAGTTTTTGTGAACGAAATCAAGTATCGTCCTGCAAAGAACGGGGCTACCTGCCCGACCCGTTTTGCATTGTCGCTCAACCGGGTTTTGAGGGGTCTGAGCCAGCAGTTGTGGTGGCTGAACCGCGCTGCAACCTCGTAGGTTTTCAAAATCTACGGGGTTGCCGAGGTGTGGCACCACTCAAATCTTAGCCTGCAAACTGTCCCACGGGCCACCGTTCACCACTTGGATGCCCGCGTTGCGGAGTATGTCAGCGGCCATGCCGCTCCGCGCTCCGCTGCGGCAGCAGGTGATGACCGGCACACCTTTTTTCAGCAGCGACTGGGTGTGGCCGCCGATGCCGTCGAGCGGGATGTTGAGCGAACCTTTGATGTGGCCGCTTTTGTATTCGGCGGGGGTACGGACATCTACGATGATTGCACCAGCCTCCATCATTTCTCGAAAGTTGACCTCAGGTGCAGATTCTAAACCGAGCATTTTTTTCAAAAAGTTGAACATCATTTTTTAGTTTTTGACCAAGGTGGAAGGGCAGACAAACGCAGTGGTCTCGAACTGCCCGCTTTTTTGGATGGCTGCGAAACCGCCCGCCACGTCCACGAGATTGTCGTAGCCGCGAGCCTTCAACGCCGAAATGAAAATCATGGAGCGGTAGCCGCCGGCACAGTGAACGTGGTAGGTTTTTCGCTTGTCAATCAGCAACATACTCTCGTTGAGGAAGTCGAGCGGGGCCGATTCGGCCAGTGCCATGTGCTCTGCTTCGTACTCGCTCGGCTTGCGTACGTCAAGGATGTTTTCAGCCTCACCTGCTGCGATGCGCTGGGCAAAACGATCCACATCAATTGTCTCGATGCTGTCTGATTCGCGGCCTTCATTTTTCCAAGCCTCGAAGCCGCCCTCGAGGTAGCCGAGGCAATGGTCGTAGCCCACGCGGGCAAGGCGCATCACAGTCTCTGACTCGCGGCCCGGCTCCGTCACGAGCAGGATTTGCTGCTTCACATCGGGGATCATGGCACCCACCCAGGGGGCAAAATTGCCGTCGATACCGATGTTGATGGCGTTGGGAATGAAGCCTTTAGCAAAATTTTGGGGTGCGCGGGTATCCAACAGCAGCGCGTCGGTTTCGTTGGCAGCAGCCTCGAAAGCACGGGGGCTGAGGGCGCGAGCGCCGCGCTTCATCACCTCGTCAATGGGGTCGTAGCCCTGCTTGTTCATCGCTACGTTGAGCGGGAAATAAGCGGGTGGCGGCAGCAAGCCGTCGGTTACCTCCTTCACAAATTCGGCCTTCGTCATGTCAGCGCGTAGCGCGTAGTTGGTCAGTTTTTGGTGGCCGAGCGAGTCGCTGGTTTCCTTGCTCATGTTTTTGCCGCAGGCAGAGCCCGCACCGTGTGCGGGATACACTACGATGTGGTCGGCGAGTGGCATCACTTTCGAGCGCAGCGAGTCGAAAAGTGTTTCGGCAAGTTGTTCTTGGGTCATGTGTGCGGCTTTTTGCGCCAAATCTGGGCGACCCACGTCGCCGATGAACAGGGTGTCGCCGCTGAACAGGGCGGTGTCGCGACCCGCCTCGTCGCGGAGCAGGAAGCAGGTGCTTTCCATGGTGTGGCCGGGGGTATGCAGCACCTGAATGCTGACTTTGCCAACTTTCAAAATCTCGCCATCGGTAGCGATGTGCGCCTCAAAATCGGGGTTGGCATTGGGGCCGTATACGATGGTCGCGCCCGCTTTTTTGGAGAGGTCAAGGTGGCCGCTCACAAAGTCGGCGTGGAAGTGGGTTTCGAGGACGTACTTGATTTTCGCGCCGTCTTTTTCGGCTTTTTTCAGGTACGGCTCTACTTCGCGGAGCGGGTCAATGACCACTGCTTCGCCCTCAGATTCAATGTAGTATGCGCCTTGTGCCAAGCAGCCGGTATAGATTTGCTCTACTTTCATGGTGGAGAATTTTTTTGTTTGGATAACGGTACAAAGGTAAAAAGGTTAGGCAGGGCGCGTCGGTAACAGGTGTTACAGAGGGGAAAAATTTATGCTAGACCTCGTAGATTTTTGAAACCTGCCCATCTCAACAGCCTGGGTGCGTCCGTGCGGCAGCGCATCCGGCGGTCGGCCCAGATGCCGGAAAGCACCGTCAGCAGCCCAATGACGACCAAACCTGTCGGGATACCAAACCAATCGGCCAGCAAACCCGCCAGCACCGCCCCGACAGCGTAGCCCATGTCGCGCCAAAACCGGAACACGCCGAGGCTTCGGGCGCGGTCGAGCGGGTGCGTATTTTCTGCAATGGAGGCTAAAAACGTAGGGTACACCATCGCCGTGCCCCAGCCGAGCAAGGCCAGCAAGGCGGCAAATGCCCAAAATTGCGACACCGCAGCCATGCCTGCCAACGCCGCGCCTTGCAGCGCCATGCCCCAGAGGAGCAGGTCTTTTTTGCAAACCAAATCCGACAGTCGCCCGCTGAACAACTGCCCCAGCCCCCACACCGCCGGGTACACCGCCGCCAAGGCGCCAATCTGAGGGAGTGAAAAACCTTTTTGCGCCAGCAAAATCGGCAGCAAGCCCCACACCACACCGTCGTTCAGGTTGTTCACCAAGCCGGTGGCCGTCACGCTGCCGAGGTTGCGGCTGCGCCAAGTGGTGTCCTTGAAAACATGGTTCAGCCGGGCGACGGTGCTTTGCGCCGCCTCCGTCGCCACATGGGCATGGGTGTCGCGCACGAACAGCCAACTGAGCAGAAAACCCGCCACCGACAGCACCACACCAAGGTAAAACGGGTAGGGCCGCAAGCCGTATTCGCTTGCCAGCCAGCCGCTTGCAAAAGCCGCAACCGCGACGGCGAGATAGCCAGCAAACTCGTTCAGCCCCATCGCCAGGCCCCGGTCGCGGTCGCCAGCAAGGTCAATTTTCATCACCACCGTAGCCGACCAAGCAAAACCCTGGTGTACGCCGAGCAGCACGTTGGCGGCCACCACCCACCCCCACGAGGGTGCCCACATCAGCAAAAACGGCACGGGCAGACCCAGTGCCCAGCCCAGCAGCAAGAGATTTTTTCGGCCCAAACGACCTGCCAACTTGCCCGTGAACAGGTTGGCAACGGCTTTTGCTAAACCGAAGGCGACGATGAAACTCAGCACCGCGCTGTTGGCGGCAATGCCAAATTCGGCTTCGGCCAGTTGAGGCAGGATGCTGCGCTCCATGCCGACCATGCCGCCGACGAAGGCGTTGATCAGCACGAGCAAGGAGAATTGAGGGAGGTTGGCGCGAAGGCCGAGCGTAGGATTTTTCACCCCACAAAGGTCGGGGGCTTGTGGGGCGGCATCTTTTTACAAATGATAAGAAATCAGCGCAAGGCGCGGATGCGACTGAGGCTCACGGGCGTGATACCGAGGTAGGAGGCGATGTATTTGAGCGGCACCCGTTGGAGGATGTTGGGCGATGCTTCGAGCAAATCGCGGTAGCGCTCTTCGGCGGTGTGAAATTGCAGGCTCTCGATGCGGTGGACGGTTTCGACGTAGCCGGCCTCGAAAATTTTACGGAACAGCCGCTCGATTTCGGGGAAGGCATCGTAGAGCCGGAAGAGTTGGGTGGCGTTGATGGCTACGATGTCCGAATCTTCGAGCATCTGGATTCCTTTCCGGGAGGGCTTGCCAGAAAAAAGGCTCTCGACCCGCGCAACGATTTGATTTTCAAAAGAAAAACTCTCCGTGATGTCCGTCTCGCCCTTGAAGTAGTACACCCGCGCCAAGCCTTTTTGGATGAAATAAATGGTGCGGCAGGTGTGGCCGATAGACTGCAAGTCGCGGTTTTTCTGCACGACATGGGTGCTGCAAACCGATTGCAGCGCGGCTTTGGCCCCGTCGGAGAGGTTGTGCTGGAAAGACTCGAAGTAGTGGAAGAGTGCGGTCATGGCTGGTCGGAAACAGCCCAAATCTCGCTAAGTTTTTGGGATTGTTGGGCCTGTTTATTTCCAAAAACCTCTCGCACGAGGATGATGGGGGAACCGCCGCCTGCGCTGTCTGCCGATGAGAGCGGTCGTGTTTGGCGGTTATTTTTTGCGAAAAGGGTAAGTCAACTGCCACCAGAACGTGCGGGGGAAGTCCCGCAGGTTAGCGAATCCCAGCGGGATGTCGCGCCCGTTGGCGGGCATCCACACCGTTCCGAACAGATAGTCCCAGAGGCTGAGCGTCAGGCCGTAGTTCACCCCGTATCGCCCTTCGGGCAAATGCTCGGCGTGGTGCCAGATGTGCATTTGGGGGCTGTTGAAAATGTAGCGCAGCGGCCCCAGCGGCAGGTAGAGGTTGGCGTGGTTGAGGTGGCCGACGGCGAGCGTGAACAAATGCACGAGCAGAAAATCCGAGATGCCGAAGCCAATCATCGCCAGGGGCAGATACTCCAAAGTGCGGTACACCACCGTCTCGCCAAAGTGGTAGCGCAGGTGCGCTGCGTAGCCCATTTGCTCCACTGAGTGGTGTATCTGATGGACGCGCCACAGCGCAGGCACCCGGTGCAGCAGCCGGTGAATGTTCCACTGGATGAAGTCGCGGGCCACAAACAAGGTGAGCAATTGCACCCAGCGCGGCCAAGCCGCCACATCCAGCACAGTGAAAGTCGAAAACCCGAACCAATGCTCCATGCCGTCTCGAAAAGCCATGCTCACCACATTCGACAGTGCCGCAAAACCCACCAACGAGAACAGGAAGAAGTTGAAGAACATGTAAAAAGTGTCCAGCCAGAAATCCTTGCGGATGGCCGCCTGCTGCTTGCGCCAGGGGAAAGCGAGTTCGAGCGCGTACACCGTCAGCGATAGGGCGATGAGCCAGTAGAAAAAATTGCCCCAGTGCGGGTGCAAAATTTCTTGCCACAGGTAAACCGCGTAGCCGCGGAAATCGCGGACAAAAATATCTCGGTAAGTTTCCATGTCTCTAAATAGTTGGATGCCAACAGCCCGTGTTGTTTATTTTTGAAAATCAACAATTTGCGAAAATCGAAGCCCGGACGACCCTTCCCATTGCCCCCATAACACTGGCAAAACGGTCAGTCATCCTCTGCTGGGCGGTGCTCCCTACTTCAAAAAAATCTCCTTCACCAAGATGTACACCCCCATCACCAGCACAAACCATCCGAAACCGACTTTGAGATTTTCGCCCGGCACCCGCTTGCTCAGCGCGTTGCCGATGAAAATGCCACCGATGGCCAATGCCGTGACGCTGAGCAGCAGCGACCAGTCCATGACCCAATGCCCCAAATCGCCGGTGAAACCCAGCAGCGATTTCATGCCGATGATGAGCAACGAGGTGCCGACGGCTTCTTTCATCGGTAGCCTGGCGAAAAGCACCAGCGCAGGGATGATGAGAAACCCGCCGCCCGCGCCCACCAGCCCGGTGAGCGTACCGACCACCAAGCCTTCCAACACGATGAAGAAGAGGCTGTTGGCTGTTGGCTGTTGGTCTTTGGCTGTTGGCTGTTGGCTGTTGGCTAACGGCCTAATAGCCAAAGGCTCTTGACTAACAGCCAACGGCTTTGTCCGAATCATGGAGATAGACGCGGCCACCATCAGTACGGCAAACAACACCATCAGCAGGATGGGCTTTGTGACGGCAAAACTGCCCACAGAAAAAATCTCCTGCGGGATGCGTGGCACCAACCAAGCCCGCGTGGCATACACGGCTGCGATGGACGGGATGCCAAAAATGAGCGCGATTTTCACGTTCACCACGCCGCTGCGCCACTTGGGCAATGCCCCCACGAGCGCGGTGCTGCC
>JAYSUY010000927.1:0-3163 GCA_043718855.1 Saprospiraceae bacterium
CAGGATTGGAAAACGGATGAAACGGATTGACCAGATTTGAACGGATTTTGTAAACACGTAGCCCCCCCAGATTTCGCAGATTTACGCTGAAAATTCTACTCAAAAATAGGAGCGCAGTACGCTTTTCTGCGAAAATCTGGGGGATGCTAAGTCTTTACAAAAAATGAGGAAAAGGTTTTCCAAAAAACGCTACCGAGCACTCCTCAAAAACTATTGCAGGCCCAGCAGCGAATTCGCGAGGCAAATATGGCTCTTTCACAAGCAGATTTTTGCATGGATTCACACTCAAACAGGGCTTTCCTATAAAAATCAAACAGACTCACTTGGTAAGCATTGTCATCCGTTTGCTAATCCTACCCAATTTGCCGGATGGCTAAGTTGTTACGTTTTGTCATTTGTTATCGTGGCATCTGGCATCTGCTATGGGGACGTTGGGGCGCTTTTGTTTACCAATTACCCCTGCCATTCTTAAACAAAATCGCCCGCCCTCGCGTTTGCAGCAGCACTTTTCAGAAATTGCCAGATATTGGAGTCTGACTCCAAGCAATTTCCCAACTTGCACTTTTCCTACCGTTCACAGCATCTCATGTCTTCCAGTCCAGCGTCCAAAAAAGTCATCGTCATCGGCTCCGGTTTTGCTGGGCTATCAGCAGCCTGCCATCTTGCTGCCGCAGGCTTTGCGGTAACGGTGCTGGAAAAAAACGCGGTGCCAGGCGGTCGAGCGCGGCAGTATGAGGCCGACGGGTTTGTGTTCGACATGGGGCCTTCGTGGTACTGGATGCCCGATGTGTTCGAGCAATTTTTTGCTCATTTTGGAAAAAAAGTAACCGATTACTACGACCTGAAACGCCTCGATCCCTCGTATGTCGTGTGGTTTGGTGAAGGCGACCGAATGGATGTGCCAGCCGCCATGCCTGCGCTCGAAGCCATGTTCGAGCAGTATGAGCCAGGCAGCACGGCCAACTTGCGGAAATTTTTGAAGGAAGCGGAGTACAAATACCGAGTGGGCATGAACGAATTTGTCCACAAGCCGAGCAGCAGCATCTGGGAATTCGTGGACTGGCGCATCCTGACGAGCGCGTTTCGGTTGCAGATGTTCACCTCCATGTCGCGGCACGTCAGGGGGCTTTTTAAGAATGAAAAACTCCGCAAGTTGCTGGAATTTCCGGTGCTGTTTTTAGGAGCCACTCCCCAAAAAACGCCCGCGATGTACAGTCTGATGAACTACGCCGACATGGCGCTCGGCACTTGGTACCCGATGGGTGGGATGTTCAAGATCATCGAAGGCATGGTGTCGGTGGCGCAGGAGTTGGGCGTAAAAATCGAACTGGAGCAGGAGGTGTCGCAGATCGTGGTGGAGAACGGGCGTGCAACAAAAGTACTGACCCAGCAGGGCCGTGAGTTCGCTGCCGATGTAGTAGTGGCTGGTGCCGATTACCACCATGTGGACACACAACTGCTTGCTCCTCAGTACCGAAACTACTCGGAGGCTTACTGGGAGTCGCGCACGATGGCCCCCTCATGTCTGATCTACTACCTCGGTGTGAACAAGCGGCTTCAAAATTTGGAACACCACAACTTGTTCTTCGACGCGGACTTTGGCCGACACGCCACCGAGATATATGAAAGCCCGCAATGGCCCGAACGTCCGCTTTTTTACGTCAGCGCACCCTCCAAAACCGATCCGACAGTGGCTCCCGATGGTTGCGAAAACCTGTTCCTGCTCATCCCTGTCGCGCCGGGCTTGGCGGATACGCCAGACATCCGTGAACGCTACTACCACCTCACGATGGATCGGCTGGAACGGCTGACGGGACAAAGCATCCGTGACCATGTAGTATACCGTCGCTCGTATGCACACGCCGATTTTGTGGCCGATTACCACGCCTTCAAGGGCAATGCTTATGGGCTGGCAAACACCCTGAAGCAAACAGCCCTCCTGAAACCCCGGCTCCAAAGCCGCCAAGTGAGCAACCTTTACTACACGGGCCAACTGACGGTGCCGGGGCCTGGGGTGCCACCATCACTCATCAGCGGGGAGGTGGTGGCCAAAGAGATTACTCGGAGGTTTTGAGTAGATATATTGACTACATTTCCCCAACATTAACCACATTGACCTTATTTTCAGCAGCGTATGAACCACCTTCAACTTTTTCACGACACTTGTTTTGAGTGCAGCAGCCTCATTACCCGGCGGTATTCTACTTCGTTTTCGATGGGCATCCGGTTGTTCCATCCGCGTTTTCGCCCGCCCATCTGCGGCATCTATGGGTTTGTGCGCTTCGCTGATGAGATTGTGGATACGTTCCACAACTACCCGAAGGCTGAATTGCTGGAGCGCTTTCGCAACGACACGTTTCAGGCCATCGAAGAAGGCATCAGCCTCAACCCCGTGCTGCATTCCTTCCAGCAAGTGGTGCATCATTATGGCATCGAGCGGGACTTGATCGAAGCATTTTTGCACAGCATGGAAATGGACCTGACGGAGGCAGCTTACGACCCGACAGGATACGACGAGTACATCTACGGCTCGGCAGAGGTGGTGGGACTGATGTGCCTGCGGGTATTTTGCGAAAACGACGACGCGCAGTTTCAGCGGCTCAAAGAACCCGCACGGCGGCTGGGCGCGGCGTTCCAGAAAATCAATTTTCTGCGTGACATCAAAAGCGACTTCGACGAGCGGGGCCGAGTATATTTCCCCGGCGTGGATTTTCGCCAATTCACCAACGAGGACAAGCACCGCATTGAGGATGACATCAAAGACGACTTTGATGCTGCGCTGGAGGGCATTCGTCGATTGCCGGAAGGCACTCGATTTGGGGTGTACCTCGCTTATAAGTACTACACACAGTTGTTTGCAAAAATAAAAAGTGCTCCTGCACAGCGGGTGGCGCAGGAGCGATTCAGGGTGTCAAGCAAGCGGAAAGTGTATCTGCTGTTCAGTTCGGCCCTTCGGCATCAGTTCAATTTCTTGTAATACCGGTTTGGATAACGTCGGAAGGGTTTTGAACCCTATCCATTACCCACAGAATAATCCAGAAAGTTCTTTGATAGAATAGATAGGCAATAATCTTTGGGATGCGAACTGCTTACACAAAACGTGCAGTTGGTCAGGGTTTTGGGGATGCGCGATTGAGCCGCCGTTTCAAAGAGATTTGCGAAT
>JAYSUY010000928.1:0-1137 GCA_043718855.1 Saprospiraceae bacterium
CTTAATGGACACGAAGAACAGTTTGTTGCCGTCGAAGGGGCTGCTGTCGTTGGGGACAAACAGCGACTCCACATCTTTGGCCTCGAAGAGTTGCTTGCGGGTCAGTTTGCCGTCGGCAGCCAGCGTGGTCATCACGGCTACGCACTCCTTGAAACTGTTGACCAACTTGGGCTTGGGATTGCTCACTGGCTTACCCATATTGTCTTCGTCTTCGTTGTAGAAAAACACGATGTCGTTGGCGCGGATGAGCGCGACGTAGGAGAGGAAGTAGTTGGTGTTCACGCCCATTTGCCGCTTGGGGATAACGCTCACGCGCTCCACCTCGCCTTTGCTGCTGATGGTGAAGGCCACGATGTCGTTGGAGTAGTAGTAGGTGGTGTAGGTCCAGGTGCGGCCGTTGTACGAGGAACGCGTGACGCTATAGTTCTCCTCGGCCACCACCACCGCCGAGCCGTCGTCGCGGATGAGGAAGTTGCTGAACTTGAACGAAGATTCCAACCCTTCGTCGCCGCCCTTGTCTTTGTCGGTGTTTTTTTCGCCAAATTTTTTCAAGTCAGACGCTGTGAATTCTTTTTTACTGGAGGCCGTCACTGCGCCGTCGGCGGCCAATTGGAGGTAAAACACCCCGTTGAGGCTCCCATTTTTGGTGGTGGAGAAAAAGCCCGTGCATTTCAGTTCGTCCATCTTGTCAGTCGCCAGCGATGCGCCTTTGATGAAAGCATCGCCCAATTTCAGGCGAAATTCCTTGGGTTCCTCCTCGTCTTTGGTGAAGTGATACAGCACCATCTCGTAGGCTGCCACCGATTTTTTTTTCTCGTTTTTCTTGCTCTCTTTGGCCTTCCTGCCCTCGTACACCTTGCAGAGCATATACACGCTGCCGTCGTTTTTCAGCACCGTGCTGATCACCTCTGTCTGCTCTTCGGTATGCTTCAAAGCGACCTTGCGCGACCAAGCCACGTTGAGTTTGTCGTCAAGCACGGAGAGGAAAATGCGGAACTTCTCGTCGTCTTTGTCATCATCAGACACCGCGCGGTAGAGCAGTTTGGTGGAGTCCTTCGAGGTGTTCCAGAACACCGAGGGGATGTCGTCGCGGTTTTCGTACTTGAATTTGGCGATGTCCACCGGCTTGCCCTGCTT
>JAYSUY010000929.1:0-3155 GCA_043718855.1 Saprospiraceae bacterium
TTTCCTGTGCATGGATGTGGAGTTTTATGGCCGAAAAGACCTTGCCGATACTTTTCTTAGTGCCTACTCCAACCTCTGGGCCTGTTTTGAAAAACCGGAGGACGTGCTGCTTTTCACCTATTTCAAAGCCTACCGCGCCAACGTGCGCTTGAAAGTCGCGCTGCTGGAACTGCGGCAGCACCCCAACGAGGCGCTGGCCCAAACCGCTCAGTCGTACTGGTCGCTGTTGAAGCGGTACAGCAAAGACTTGGTTGATTTTTGAAACTGGCAAGGTCTGCTGACTACGATTTCTGCCCATGATGACGACGGTCATCTACCTCCGCACCCGCTCGCCCCACCTTTGCAGGAGTCATCAAAAACAACTCTTGTCATGGACAACAAAGAAGTTCAGTTCGATTACCGTGTGAAAGCCGCTCAGGGCGAAAACCGGATGTGCAAAGTGACCGCCGCCGAGGTGGAGACCTCCGTAGAATGCGCTACTCCCCCAGAGTTCCCCAACGGCATACCCGGCGTGTGGTCGCCAGAAACTTTCTTCCTCGCCGCCATCGCTGGCTGCTACATCAATACTTTTCAGGCGTTCTGCGACAAGTTCAAATTGCAGCCTGTTTCACTGGAGTGCGAAGCGAGCGGCACGGTCGCGCTGGTGGACGGCAGGTATGCTTTCACGGGGGTGATGCTCAATCCCATCGTCACGCTCGCTAGCTACGACGACGAGGCATCGGCTTTGAAAATCATCGAAAAAGCGCACCGCTACTGCCTGATTTCTAACTCGGTGAAATGCCCGGTACTGGTTTCGGAAAACGTCATGGTGTTGGTCAGTTGATTTTCCTAAACCTACGAGGTTTAATTAACTTCGTAAAAACTTAGGCAGCCCTTTTGACCGCCCACCGCGACAACAATGGGACACGGATTGGACAGATTTAGGCAGATAAAAAAGGATTTTGAGGTGAGATCTGTTTGAATCCGTTTTATCTGTTCAATCCGTGTCCCATTGTTGTCGCGGTGGGTCGAGCGGCTAAATTTTTACTTAACTTCTATAAAATCATCTCCTTATGCGCATCCTACTCTACTTCCTTTTTTCCCTCACCAGCCTCTCGCTGGCTCAGGGCCAGTTTGTCTGCTTCTCCGATTCCACCACCATTTACGAGTTTCCGGGCATGGTGCTGCCGCCTATGGTCGGGCAGGCTACTTTTCACTCTGGGCATTTCAAAGTGATTGTTGGCGGCAAGTTTTTGGATGCCAATGCCCCGGAGTTGGAAGCCATTTACAACTGCGATATGCTGGTGGTGGACGAGCAGACGAAGATAACATACGTGCTGCCGTTGAGTTATTTCCCACCCTTCGTGGCCGACCAGTTTTCGGGCGTACACTACAGCTACACGATGGACAATGACACGGCCTACCTTGTGGGCGGCTATGGCTATGACTTGGCTCAGGGCTACGAGACAACTTTCCCAACCATGACGATTTTTCCAGTTAAAACCCTCATCGACAGCGTGGTGCAGCACAAGGATTACTTGAACCTGTTTGAAGTGGTGGGCGATACCCGGCTCGCGGTCATGGAAGGAACGCTGGTGCGCATAGGCACTTACTTTTTGGTGTACAATGGCCGGGAAATCACGCCAGTGAAAGATGATTTCACCGACCGCCTCACGGTAAGCGAGTGGGATTTTCGGGGGCAGTTGCGCAAGTTCACTTTGAAACGAAAGGAAGGGTACCCGGAAGTAGCCGAGTTTCAGGTTTGCAATACCTCGAAGGTTTTTTACCAGTGCATGCCTGAGAAATGGCAGCCTGCGCCGATAAAGACGATGGAGATGGACAAGAGGAACGACAGGTAGTGCAAACCATCCGCAGGCATCAAAAACCTACGAGGTTTTGGGGTGCGTTCCCTTCTGCGCTGCCGCTTTCATGTCTTCCAGCATCTGCAATTGCACCGCCTGTACCTCCATCAGCTTGCCGAACTGCTCTTCTATCAGCAGGTTGATCTTGCGGTGCAGGTTGCGCACCTCGATCTCTGCTTTCAGGTTCACTAAGTAGTCGTTTTCGGCGCGTTTTCGGTCTTTTTCCTCTTTTCGGTTTTGCGACATCATGATGACGGGCGCTTGCAGAGCGGCAATGGTGGACAGCACCAAGTTGAGCAGGATAAAGGGGTAAGGGTCGAAAACTAAGCGCGTGATGGCCACCACGTTGAAAGTGATCCACAGGAGCAGCACCGCCCCAAAGCTGAGGATGAACTTCCAGCTGCCGCCAAACTCGGCCACCCGATCGGATATGTGCTGCCCCCTGGTCATCGTATCCTCTGGAGGGTGCAACAGGTTTTCCACGATGAGTTCTTCCTCGTTCAGTGCATCTCGCACGATTTCGTGGAGTTTCTGGATGTGCTCGTTTTCGGTTTTCAGCAGTTCATCAGGGAAGAGGTGTGCCTTGAAGTCCATAGAAAAATGATTTTTGGTAGTGGACATTTACAGTTGGCGTATGGGGCATAAACAGTTGGGTATCATCAACTTTCATCAACCTCATCAACCTTTATCAACCACTACCGATTTTTTACTTCGTTGCCCGCCCTATGGCGCAGCTGATGTAGGATTTGGCTTTTCTACCCAGCGAGTTGGCAGCGCCTACAGGAGGGTAGCCAGCGCTGGTGAGTGCTTGCTCATATTTTGCGCGTTGCCCCGGGCCGCTCGCCTCCACGTGAACTGTCGCATCGGTGAAATCCACCTCCACTTTTTCCACCTCCGGGAAGGCTGTAAAGGTGCTGATAATGCTCGCTTCGCAACCTGAGCATTTTAGGTTCTGGATGGGAATGACTTCTTTCATGTTTCGCTGTTTTTAGGCAACAAAGTTGGGCAACTTCCCCGGCCAATGGGTTGACGAAGGTCATGGGCCATGGTGACTTCACCCCGTAGCGGCCAGTCAGGCCTCGTAGGGTTTAAGAACCTTTGAGGATTCTAATCACCGCCAGCGGTGACACAAGTCATTGCCCGACAGGAGCATTCCCGCCCACTTTTGTTGCTGAGAAACTGCACACCCATCCACATTCTTACAGTTAAAGTATGAAGACCATCATCGCTTGTACCGATTTTTCCCCCAACGCCACCAACGCGGTACAGCACCAACCGCGCTTTGGCTGCTTGGGCAAGCGCGGCAGCGTACTG
>JAYSUY010000930.1:0-3154 GCA_043718855.1 Saprospiraceae bacterium
TTGCACAACTTGAGAGTCAAAAGCCCGATCCGAAATTACTCCTCGTGCAAGAGCGCAGGTGTTTAATCAATTTTTCCACATAAGGTCTTCTACAAACGAAAAATCCGCAAGCCTTGACGACCTGCGGATTTGATGGCAGTAGAATTGACAACTTTTCAAAAGTTGGTTAATTCTCGCTCGCTTGCAAAGCCCCTGCTGGCCGCAGCATCGCCCCTAAGTCAACGCCCAGCACCTCCGACCAAGCAGGCGCGTCTTCCACCACACCCTTCGCTTTCGAGTACTTGTGCCACTCGTTTTTTTCAAAATTGAGCACAAAACCTTCCTCGATGCCGTACTCGGTGTCGTCCATGAGGTGGCGAAGTTTGTTGAAATCCGTTTTCCAGCCGCGCTGCGTGGCTATCTCGATGACGATGGGTACGGTGCTGCGTACGTTGTCTTGCAGGATGAGGTCGGGGCATTTGCTCTCCGGGTTGCCGGGGTCAATGTCGGTCTCCGGCAAAGGTTCGAGCGAGATTTGGCCGGTTTGATACAGTTTCTCCAAGCCAAAGACCAACTGCTTGATGGCCCTTTGGTGATGGATGGTTGCGAGGTGTCCCATTTCAAATTCAGCAATCATGACGAGGATGAGTTTAATTTTCTCCAAAGATAAGGCTTACACTTGAATCACGCCCGGATTGAACCGCTCCACCGGCGCGTTGTTCGCCGCCTCAATCCCCATGCTCACCCAACGCCGCGTATCGCGTGGGTCAATGATGGCATCTACCCAGAGGCGGGCGGCGGCGTAGTAGGGGGTGGTCTGGGCATCGTAGCGGGCTTTTATTTGGGCAAATAACGCCTGCTCGCCAGCGGGGTCGGGGGCTTCGCCTTTGTCTTTCAGCGATTGCACCTGTATCTGTGTCAGCACCTTAGCGGCTTGTTCGCCGCCCATCACCGCGATTTTGGCCGTAGGCCAGGCGACGATGAGGCGGGGGTCGTAAGCCTTGCCGCACATGGCGTAGTTGCCCGCCCCGTAGGAGTTGCCCATCACGATGGTGAATTTCGGCACCGTTGAGTTCGCCACTGCGTTCACCATTTTCGCACCGTCCTTGATGATGCCGCCGTGCTCGCTGCGGGTACCCACCATGAAGCCTGTCACGTCTTGGAGGAACACGAGTGGGATTTTTTTCTGGTTGCAGTTCATAATAAAGCGCGTGGCCTTGTCCGCTGAATCGGAGTAGATGACCCCGCCGATTTGGATTTCGCCCTTCGCATTTTTCAGCACTTGGCGGTTGTTCGCCACGATGCCCACTGCCCAGCCGTCGATGCGGGCGTAAGCGCAGGTGATGGTTTTGCCGTAATGCTCCTTGTACTGCGTGAGTTTGCCGTCGTCCACGAGGCGGCGCAGCAGTTCCACCGTCAGGTAGGGCTTCGCCCCGTTTTCGGGGTAAATTTCAAAAATGTCTTCGGGCTGGCCCGCCGGAGGCTGGGGCGCGATGCGGTCGAAACCCGCTTTTTCGAAATGCCCGTACTTGTCTATCAAATCCTTGATTGTGTCCAGGCAAGTACGGTCGTCGGGCATTTTGTAGTCGGTCACGCCGCTGATTTCGGAGTGGGTAGCGGCACCGCCGAGGGTTTCTTTGTCCGCGTCTTCGCCGATGGCGGCTTTCACCAAATACGGCCCGGCGAGGAACACCGAGCCAGTGCCTTCCACGATGAGCGCCTCATCGGACATGATGGGCAAATACGCGCCGCCCGCTACACAACTGCCCATAATGGCAGCGATTTGCGGGATGCCCGACGAAGACATCCGAGCGTTGTTGCGGAACATCCGCCCGAAGTGCTCCTTATCGGGAAAAATCTCGTCCTGCATCGGCAGGTACACCCCAGCAGAGTCCACGAGGTACACGATGGGCAGACGGTTTTCCATCGCAATCTCCTGCGCCCGCAGGTTCTTTTTTCCGGTGATAGGAAACCAAGCACCGGCCTTCACCGTCGCGTCGTTGGCCACCACGATGCACTGCCGCCCCCGCACATAACCGATGACCACCACCACGCCGCCCGCCGGGCAGCCGCCATGCTCGGCGTACATCTCGTGGCCAGCAAATGCACCGATCTCGATGCGCTGCGCACCCGTATCCAGCAGATAATCAATGCGTTCACGGGCAGTCATCTTGCCCTCCTTGTACAGTTTTTCGATGCGCTTGGCTCCGCCGCCCTCACGGATTTTTTCCAAGCGACGATTGAGGCCCGATACGGCAAGGCGCATCGCGTCGACGTTTTTTTCGGTTTCGAGGTTCATTTGTGTGGACATAAAACGATGAAGAATAAGATATGAACTACGAACGGAGCGGCATACCGACCCTCCTGCGGTACTGCTCAACAGGAGGCTTTGTCACCCCGTAGGTTCAATGTCGTTGACTTAAGGAAAAAGCGAGTGTGAAGTTTTATTTTGGGGTTGTCAAATTCAAAAAGAACAACACACTCGCTATGCGAACAAAAGTAAAGAACATTTTAGAAGGGATGATAGTCATTTGCGCGAGGCGCACTTGACAATGGGGAGAAGTACCTGATACGGGCGGCGTATTTCACGCGCCAACACAGACTTGATTTCAACAAACTGTGTTTTTTTGATCGGTCAGTCCAAGCGCTCCTTGAGCATCGATCTGAACGAATACTTTGAGCACTTAGGGGCGGTTCCCTGCACGAAGGGGGCGTTCAGCAAAGCCCGATATCGGGTGATGTGGGTGTTATTTCGGGACTGGAACCAGCACTTTGTCAAGTTGGCATATGCCAATGACCGGACGCTGCGCAGATGGAAGGGCCATTTCCAGTACAGCCTGTAAAAGTAAACAGCAGTGGCGGAGCGACTTGGAGTCGCCCCGCCACTCGCGCTGTGCAGTAAAAACGCGAAGCCCATCTCGGCATGAAGTCGAGGCGGGCTTCGCTGTTGTAGAAAAACCCCTACCGCTCGCCAGGGTAGATGGTCAGCACGCTCTCCCCAATATCGAAGATGCCGTTGGAAACCTTGTGCAGCACCACTTGCTCACCGATGAACTGCAACACCTCGTCGCGCTTGTCGAGCGGCAGTCGAGTGTCGCGTTCCCAAGTCTCTACAGTGGGGATGCCGATGATGATGAGCGCGTCGCCGCTCGCGAACTCCCACCACATATCGAAG
>JAYSUY010000094.1:0-2349 GCA_043718855.1 Saprospiraceae bacterium
CGCCCTCACCGCCCTCTGCGACACCCTGCTGCCCAGCATTCAGGAAAATTTACCCACGCAACACGACCCGCATCAGCCACTGGCCGATGCGGGTCGTGCGCATTATGCCCGCTCCGCCAGCGACATGGGCATCCCCGCCCGCATCCTCGGCCTCATTGCCGAAGCCAAAGCCGAAGATCGTATTCGCTTCGAGCAACTGCTCGACCTCATGGCCAGCCCCCTGCTTGGCCTCACTTGGCTGGGTCCGCTGCGCTCAGCCGACCGCCTCACTCCCGCTCAGTGCAACACCCTGCTCCACCGCTGGGCAGCCAGCCCAATCGCCGATATTCGCAACGCATTCAACAGTTTGCGTAAACTAACGGCCCTGCTTTTTTATGGAGATGTGCCGTCCGGCCAGACCGAAAACCCCAACTGGGCAGCCATTGGCTACCAGCCGCTCACCGAGCACATCCGACCCGATCCGGCCCCACTGCCGATGCTGCACTTCCGCGACGGTGAGACGCTTGACTGCGATGTGCTGGTCATCGGCTCCGGCTCCGGTGGCAGCGTAGTGGCCGCACACTTGGCTGCGCAAGGGCTTGATGTAGTGGTGGTGGAAAAAGGCCCGTACGCCCAGCAACACGAGTTCACGCAGCAGGAATACCCCATGCTTCACCGCCACTTCGAAGCCAGCGGGCTGCTCACCTCGCACAGTGGAGCCGTCACCGTGCTGGCTGGCAGCACCCTCGGCGGAGGCAGCACCATCAACTGGGCGGCCTCGCTCCGCACCCCCGACTATGTGCTGCACGAGTGGGCTACGCAGCACGGAAATCCGCATTTTTTGGAAAAAACCTACCGCGACGGCTTCGATTTTGTGGAAAAACGAAACTCGATCACTACCGACCACCGCCACAACCCCCAAAACCAAGCCCTACTCGATGCAGCGCACCGCCTTGGCTACCGTGCCGAAGCCATCCCGATGAACCTCCGCTTCCCGCCCGATCTGCCGCCCGATGTGGCCTGGAAAGCCACCGGATTTTCTTGCTACGGCGATGCCTTCGGCATCAAGCAGGGCGGTGTACAGACCTTCCTCCGCGACGCGGCGCAGCACGGCACACGGCTGCTGACGAACGCTACGGTGCAGCGCATTTTGACCAAAAATGGGGAGGCTACGGGGGCGGAAATGCTGGTGGACGGTCGGCCCGTGACTTGCCGCGCCCGCCAAGTCGTCGTCTCGGCAGGTGCGCTCCACACCCCGGTTTTGTTGCTGAAAAGCGGCTTGCGGCACCCCCACATCGGGCGCAACCTGTACCTGCACCCGGTGGCGGCTACGGGGGCGTTTCACCAAGAGGAAATGTGTTCGTGGTACGGCCCCATGATGTCGGTCATCGTCCAAGAGTTTGCGCAGTTGGACAGAAACTGGGGTTTTCGCATCGAAAATCCCCCGCTGCACCCCGGTCTGGCCGCTTTCGCGCTGAGCTGGGACGGTGGCGAGGCGTTCAAGCGCGACATGGAAAACCTGCGGCACCTGGCGGTAAATATTTGCCTCGTACGTGACCGCTTCGGGGGTAGGGTAGGCGTGGGCAAAAAGTCAGGCCAGCCCATCATCCACTACGATTTGCATGCTTACGATCGTCGCCATCTGGTGCGGGGTATACAGGAAAGTGTGCGTTTGCACACCGCCGCCGGTGCGGAGCAGGTGCGGCTGATCCACAACCAACCAGCCCAGTTTTTCCCAAAAGAAGGCGATTTGGAGGCTTTTTTAGAAAAAATAGCCGCTAAAAACTGGGGCGCGAACCACTTTGGGCTTTTTTCTGCCCACCAGATGGGCACCTGCCGCATAGGCGGAAGCGCCGCCCACTGCCCGGTGCAGCCCAACGGCGAGACCCGCGAAGTGCGCAACCTGTTCGTGGCTGATGCCAGCCTGTTTCCCTCCGCCAGCGGTGTCAACCCGATGCTGTCGGTACAGGCACTGGCGTATCATGTGGCGCGGGGGATGACGGCTTGACCTCCCGCAGATGGCGCAGATTTTCACAGAATAGGACTGTGCGAAAATCTGCGCCATCTGCGGGAGAAGAGTGAAATGTCTCGTGTAAGACTTTGCCCCTGTAAGTGTGCTTCCGGGGTATAGTCCCAAAACCTTATCCACCCACACTCGTTTCTCTGCGCATGGAAAACAACACACAAAACTGGAACGCCCTCACGCCCGAAGAGGAGTACGTCATTGCCCAAAAAGGCACGGAGCGGGCCTTCACCGGAGAGTACAACCACCACAAAGGCAATGGCACTTTCATCTGCCGCCGCTGCAACGCGCCGCTGTACCGCTCCGCCGACAAGTTCGACAGCGGCTGCGGCTGGCCGAGCTTCACC
>JAYSUY010000931.1:0-3149 GCA_043718855.1 Saprospiraceae bacterium
GTTTCGGCTGGCTGTTATACAACCGCTTTCGCTTGCGCAAAAAAGCCGAACTCGACACCGCCGTCATCCGTGAGCAAAAGTTGGGGCTGAACGCCGTAATAGAAGCCCAAGAGGCTGAGCGCAAGCGCATTGCACGCGACCTGCACGACGGCATCGCGCAGGAACTCGTGGCCCTCAAACTCGGCTTCGACGCGCTGGGTAGGCGGGTGGGGAAAATCGCACCGGAAGAAACCCAGTGCTTTGCCGACCTCAACGCCCAGCTTGACGCATCCTGCACCGAAGTGCGCGGCATCGCCCACGCCATGTCGCCGCCCGCGCTGGAGCAGCATGGCCTCGCGCCCAGCCTCGAACTGCTGCTGCGCCACACTTTGCAGCACACCGGGCTGGAATCCCGACTCCATGCCCACGACCTGCCGCCGCGCTTGGACGAAAAAACCGAAATCGGCCTCTACCGCATCGCACAGGAACTGCTCAACAATGTGGTGAAACACGCCCACGCCGCCCAAGTCGTAGTCGAACTTTTCCAGAAAGAAAACCTGCTGGTGCTGCGTGTAGAGGATGACGGCACGGGCTTCGACTTCGAGGCGGCCCGCTCGCGTGGCACGATGGGCGTGCTCAACATCCTGAGCCGGGTGAGCACGCTGGGCGGGGAGTTTTTTTCAGAAAAAAACCAACCACACGGGACGGTGGCCTTAATCAAATTGCCAGTATGAAGATAAAACTCCTCCTCGCCGACGACCACCAACTCGTCCGAAAAGGCTTCCGGGCTTTGCTCGAAGAACTTGATTTTGTGGAAGTTGTGGGCGAAGCCGCCAACGGAAAGGAAGCCATAACCCTCCTGCGCAACGGTGTCAAGCCAGATGTGGCCCTGCTGGACTACGAGATGCCGCTGATGAACGGGCTGGAAGCCACAGAGCAAATCCGCCGCGACTTTTTTGGGGTAAAAATCATCATGCTCACCATGCTGCAAAGCCGCGAACTCGTGCAGGAGGCCGCCGAAAAAGGCGTGAGCGGGTTTCTCTTCAAAAACACTTCGCTCGAAGAACTCGGCGAGGCCATCCAGCGGGTGGCGGCGGGCGGCCAGTATTTCAGCAGCGAAGTGGCCCTTGCCCTGATGCGCCCTACGGCCAGCCCCGACGCGACGCTGCTGGCACTGCTCAGCGACCGCGAAATTGAGGTGCTTCGCCTCGTGGCGCAGGGCCTGAGCAGCACCGAAATCGGTCAGCAACTTTTTATCAGCCCCCGCACAGCAGACACTCACCGCAACAACATCGTCCAGAAACTGGGGGTAAGCGGCATTGCGGGGCTGACGCAGTTTGCGCTGCGAAATAAACTCGTCTAACAACTATCAACTATGAACGATAAACGAGGAACAACAAACAGACCGGGTTGCCTTTACGGGTTTTTCGCCATTTTCGCCCTCGCTGGCCTCGCCTGCGGCGCATGGGGCGTGGCGGGCCTCGTCAGCAGAAACCGCATCCTCAACGAGGGCATCAAAACCACCGGAACCATCGTCGAACTGGCCCGCAGCAGCAAGGGCAGCAGCGTCGCGCCGGTGATCGCTTTTCGGGACAGCCGGGGCGACAGTGTGGTGTATCGCTCTAATTTTTACAGCGGTGTCAGCGACTATCACATTGGTCAAGAGATGGTTGTGCAGTATTTGCCCACCAACCCAGAGGAAGACGTGGTGGTGGGTGGCATGGGCTGGACGGCCTTCTTCCCCTTCATTTTTCTCCTCACGCACGGCGGGGTCGGCTTTGGCGGCCTCTTCTGGCTCGAACGGAAAAGGCGGAGGCAAAAGTGGCTGCTGGAACATGGACAGGAGGTGAAGGCCCGCCTCGTCAAGGTGAATACCCATCAGGGCAAATCCACCACGAGATACACCCTCACTTGCGAGTGGGCCGACCCGTTCACGGGCCAAACCCACACCTTTGAGAGCGAATCTGTGCCTTACAACCCGGCGGACTGGGTGGCTCAGCACGGTGGCTCCGTCCGAGTGCTGATTGACCCGGCCAAGCCCAAGCGGTACTGGGTGGATGTATCGTCCCAAGCATGAAACTCATGCGGCCTAAATTTTTTGCCCTCCTCCTCCTCTCCCTCTGCGCTTGTTGGGGCCAACGCTCGCACCGCGCCAGCAACTTGGTCCCGGCAGGTGGATGCTACATGGTCGTCCTCGGCATCGCCCAAGACGGCGGCTACCCCCACGCTGGCTGCCAGCGCGCGTGTTGTGAGCGGGTTTTTTCTGGAAAAGATGCGCCCAAACTCCCCGTGTGCCTCGGCTTGGTGGACCGGCGAGCGGGCAAAGTTTTTATGTTCGAAGCCACACCAGCGTTTGCCGAGCAGTGGCGACGCTTGCAGGTGGTGGCGGGCAAGCAGGACAAACGCGCGCCCGACGGCATCTTCCTCACCCACGCCCACATCGGCCACTATACGGGCCTCATGCAGTTGGGCCGCGAGGTGATGGGCGCAAAAAACGCTCCGGTGTGGGCCATGCCGCGCATGGAAAAATTCCTGCGGGAAAACGGCCCCTGGAGCCAACTCGTTGGTCTTCAAAATATTGAACTGTATTCACTGCGGGCCGACAGCACGGTGCAACTGACTGCTGACTTGCGCATCACGCCATTTTTGGTGCCGCACCGCGACGAGTTTTCGGAGACTGTGGGCTACCGCATCGAGTCGCCCAGCCGGAAAGTGCTGTTCATCCCAGACATCGACAAGTGGGAAAAGTGGCCGCGCGACATCTTGGAGCAGCTGCGCTCGGTGGACTGCGCCCTGCTGGATGCCACGTTTTTCAAAGACGGCGAACTCGCCGGGCGATCCATGAAGGAGGTGCCGCACCCCTTCGTCGCCGAAACCATGCTGCGCTTCGCCCTGGAGCCGCTGGCCGAGAGAAAGAAGGTGACGTTCATCCACATCAACCACACCAACCCGCTGATGTGGGACGAAAATGCCAAGCGAAAAGTACGCGCCGCTGGGTTTTCGATAGCCGAGGAGGGCATGGTGATTGGGTTGTGAGGAGGGGTGATTTGGGGATTTGGTGATTTGTTGGCCCTGCTCTTGGTATTCCTGACCACTTAGGCGCAGCAAAATTCATGGTCAACTTTTGGGCCTACTGGTAGCCGGGCCGGTGCGGCTCGCGTGCGCGCATT
>JAYSUY010000932.1:0-3149 GCA_043718855.1 Saprospiraceae bacterium
GTCACTACTTCATTACTTCATTACTTCAATTTTACTGTTGTCGCTATCGTCACTTTCTTCTTCTGCTGCTCTTCGTCGAAGGGCTTAAGCATGATGGTCAAGGTATGTTTGTCGTCGCTGATTTCGCCTATGGCGTTGTCCTGCTTTTTGATTTCGCGGTCGGGGAAGTGATAAACTTGCTTGTAACTCATGTCGCCGAAGAAGTTTTTGATCATGTCCATGTCCATGCCACCTTCTCCGCCTTCTTCGCCGCCACCGTCATTTTCTGACATGGCTTTTTTCATCTCCGCGCCGATATCGCCCGCGCCCAGCCGCTCGAACGACTTGCCTGTGAACTTGTAGATTTCTTCGTCCTTGCTCTGGTATTTTTCCTTGTTGATGACTTTGAGGGCGCGGTTGAGCGCAGACACATCCGCAAAATCGAAGGTGTAGCCGAACTTGAAATTGGTGGTGTCGTTGGTTTCCACCACGTTCGTGATGCCTTGCACATTTTTGAGCGAAGAAGCCACTTCGCTCAGTCCTTGACCCATCTGGGTCATTTCGCCGCCGCCAGCACCAGGCATTTCCATGCCGCCGCCGCCGCCAGTCGAGTCAGCCGGGGCCATGCCCTTCATCATCTCCATCATGCCTTTTACCTCGCTCATGTCGATGGTCATTTTATACGAGCCTTTGCCGCTGTTGAGGAAGGTGACATCCTCGATGATGTGCAGGCAACTGCTGAGTGTGAGTGCACCGAAAGCGAGGAGGGCAAGCGTCAGTTTTTGAAATTTTTTCATTGAAAATGAGTGTGTTGTGTTGTGGATGTGTGTTGTGTGGATGTTGTAATTTGGGTGTGCTTGGAGCAAAGGTAGTGCGGCGGATGGACGTGTGGCACCTTGAAGCACTGCACCTTGCTTGTGGAGACTTTATTTATCCAAAAAGTCATCGTACAGCACCTGCAAGTAGGCTTTTGCATCCTGCTGACTTATGGAGTCCAACTGCCTCGCCAATTCAGGGTCCTCCGACAGCACCTTGTAGTTGTCTTGAAATGCCCCAGGCCAACCCCATCTCCTCTCTGCAAAATCGTAAATACCTTTTTCTCTCAGGAAATCCTCTTGAGATGTTCTGAAACCATCCAAAAGCGTCCACATCGGGGATGAAGGTTTTGGGTTGTCTTGCGGTTTGTCATTTTGAAAAGTATGCCACTGCTGGTCAGTGAAACTGTAAAAACCCTTGCCCTGCTTGTTGAGCCACCCCAGCCCATTCTCGTTGGAGTAGTAAGCAAACCCGTCTTGGAATCGCGCGATACTGGAGTCTGGATTGCTTCGAACGCCATGCCATTGCCACAGATCGCGGCTCCATGGGAATGCTTTTCTGAGTGCCTCGTTGTCTTGCTCACCCAACATCCGCATTACCGTCGCCGGGATGTCGTGATGGTTGCAAAAAATGTCCGCCCGCGTGTTTTTCCAGAACCGGTCCATCGCCGGGCTGAAAAAGATCAACGGCACGCGTCTAGCCTTCGGGTTGTCCTGCCCGATGTCGCCGATGCTCGCCGAGCCATGGTCAGCCACCAGCACAAACAGCGTGTTGGCGTACCAGGGCTGCTGCTCAGCAGTTTTGAAAAACTGCCCAATCGCCCAGTCTGCGAAGGCCGCGCTGTTCAGGAATTTGGAGCGGATATCCGTGCCTTGCCAGCGGCTTTGGTACGGCACATCGTAGGGCGGGTGGAGGCTCAGGGTCATGGCCGTAGCGAAAAATGGCGGCTTCAACTGGTTGATTTCCAGCAGCGAGCGTTGCAACAATCGGTGGTCGTCCACGCCCCAGCGCTGCGTTTTGTCGGCTTTGGGGAAATCTTTTTCCGACACAATTTTGTCGAAACGCTGCTCGCTCAGCCACACGCCGATGTTGGCGAAGGTCAGTTCGCCGCCATAAAAAAACGCGGTGGAGTAGCCTTTTTCGCTCAAAATTTTGGGTACCGAGTTGAGCTTAGCGGCCTTATCTGACAACAGCACAATGCTCTGGTCGGGCTGGGCCGGGTAGCCCGCCAACACCGATACAAGGCCCTGATCAGTGCGGTAGCCGCTGCCGTAGCAGTTCTCGAACAAAATACTTCGGTAAATTAGGCTGCTCAGGCTGGGGCAAACTATTTTCTCACCGCCCAGTTCGTCAATCACTTGTGCTGTCATGCTTTCCATGATGAGAAAAACGACATTAAGCGGGGTGGTATCAAGGCGGTTTTGGAAATGTTGACCGCCTCGGAAATCATTATAGTGGGCCGCTCGTGTCATCAACTGATTTACCTGTTCGGCTGCGAGTTCATTTGACATAAACCGAAAATGATTCGTAGTGGAGCGTACCTCCATCTGGCTGTGCGCCAAGTGCCAAGCCGTGTTGGTGGCCGCGTGGTTGTCGAAGGGGTGGGGCGAGTAGTACACTGCGCTCTCGTTGATGGGCATCACGCCGAGGCCGCGTATCATCAGGACAAAAATGCCCAGCCAAACCGGCAACAAGAGTAAAGTTTGAAGTTTGAAGTTTGACCCTCCTTCGCTTGGGCTTCGGCTGGTAAAAATTTGAAGTTCCCGGCTGCTGCCCACCATCCACCGATAGATTCTCCAAAAAATCCACACGCCCCCGAAGTAGAGCAGCACCGCGCCAATTTTGAAGCCGAGCGACATCGAATCCAGCAGGGCGCGGGGAGTGCTGAGGTACTCCGCTGCACGGTTGTTGAGCAGGGTGTGCCACTCCTCGTAGATGAACACATTGGCTCCGAAGATGAACACCAACACGCTGATCAAGAGGAAATTAAAGCCCGATATAAATCGAGTGAGCAGTGAGGAGTGAGGCCCGCCTTCGTGCCTTCGGCGGGTAAAATTGAGGAGCGATAATGCGCCACCTATGAACCCAAAGAGTACAGGCAGCACGATCAGATAACCCGCCATGCTGAAGTCGAGCGGCAGCGCGTGCCAAAACGACATCCACACCGTGCCGGGCTCATCTGGCGACCACTCGCTGCGAAACCACAACACGAACCACAGCCGGAAGGCAGCAAAAAACAGGAGCCAAAAGGCGAGCAGTCGGAGGGGGAAGGTCAGGGCGTGTTTCATCAAAAAAAACCGCGCAAGGTGGTGTTGCGGTAGGCAAAGGTAGAACGGGGAAACTGATTGGAGGTT
>JAYSUY010000933.1:0-1133 GCA_043718855.1 Saprospiraceae bacterium
GACCCCAAAGCCCGTGCCCTCAAAATCTTGGAATACTCCTCCATGCCCGGAGCCTCGCGCCACCACTGGGGTACTGATGTTGATCTGAACGACCTGAACAACCCCAGTTTCGAGGCAGGCGGCAAGCACGAAAAAGTGTATCGCTGGCTCGCATCCCATGCGTACGAGTATGGATTCTGCCAGTCCTACACCGCTGGCCGGCCGCATGGCTACAAGGAGGAAAAATGGCACTGGTCATACACCCCACTCTCCAAGCCGCTGCTGGAGCAATACGAAAAAACAGTGACGGATGCCACCTTTGTGGGTTTTAAAGGAGCAGAGACAGCAGCGCAAATACAAGTAGTGAAGCACTACGCACTGGGGATCAATGCGGGGTGCAGGTAGTGGTAAGTGTTGAGTGATAAGTGCTGCCTACTGCTTTGATAACCAATTGTTTTGGTCGCACTTATCACTCAACACTTACCACTACTTGTCGGCAAGGGGATTCGTATTTACAGCCGCTCAGCCTTTCAGCATCTCCCGAAGGGCCTCCAAGTTGGCCGCCTCGTCAAAAATGGCCCGGATCGGTATGACAAACCCCTCCACCGCATGGCTGCGGATGTGGCCTTCTCCGCTTTTGAGCAGGAGGCGGTAGCGGCCCGATTCAAGGAGGTACTGTTCCACTGTCTCGTCGTCGGGGTCAATGATCCAGTACTCCCGCACCCCGTGCCGCTGGTAGTCCTCAAACTTGGTGACGCGGTCGTGGTCAATATTTTTTTGGCTGCTTTTGGACAGCACCTCTACGGCGAGGTCGGGCACTGGAAAAATGACCTGCCCCGGCAGAAAATCCTTTGACTTGTCCTGGTTGAAAAAACAGATGTCCGGCTCATAGTCGTTGCGGGTGAACTTGGTCATAATTTTTTCGATGCCGACGTAGCCGCGCTTCAAGAGCATGGTGAAGGCGTTCAGCAACATGAACAGTTGCTTGGTCGCATCGTTGTGCCTCTTCGCCACCGGCGAGTGGTATACGATTTCCCCGTTGACGAACTCGGCTTTGCTGTCCTCGTCAATCAGGTCGTAAAACGCCTGGCGTTTTTGATGCTCGCTGAGGAGCCGCTCCTGCACCTGCTCGACGATGAGCACGGCATCGGATT
>JAYSUY010000934.1:0-3138 GCA_043718855.1 Saprospiraceae bacterium
TTCGTCACCCAAAAATACCTCGGTTATCCGCTTTTCAGCACCTTCTTTTATCCTCGCAGCCCCCCCCCCGGCTGTTGCATTTGAACCTTGAATCTGCGATTTTACCGTTGATGTTCCAAGATTGAGTACTCCCACATTGTTACCGCCATGAAAAGCCCCATAGTTGAGGGTAAGCGTTTTTCCCATGGTTTCTAATATGCCTCCTGAATGCAGGATACTGATTTCGGCAAAAAAATCATCTGCCAATTGCCAGCCCCCCATTGTCCCTTCAAAATATATTTCAGATGAAAAGTGCACGGTGTTGCTCGTAATCATCTTCGTCGTGGCGACATTGGTGACGAAGTGAACAATCCCGGAGAACGTCATGCTCATGTTCGCATCCAGTGTCACTGAGCCGTAAATATCCATCCCACCACCGCCGCCGCCCCACACCGTCCCCGCAGGCACGCCCGTCCAGTCCATGTTCCGGCACTTCGGCACGGTGCTGCCCGCATCCACGGTCAGGGTGTAAGCCGTGCCGCCGTTGGTGTCGCCGAAGTACACGTCGTCGTCGGCAGTGGGCACGTTGGCGTGGTAGTGGGCGGGCAGGGTGGGGTTGGGGATTTTGGCCCAGTGGGTAGCGAACTGGCTCCATGCGCCGTCGCCGTTCACCCAGTAGTAGTCGAGGGCGGAGGCGTGGTAGGTGGTGAGCAGGAAGCAGAGGAGGAGGAAGGCTTGCCCACCTAAGCCTGGGTTTCGGCGAGCGTACCCGCCTTCGCCAAGGCTACGGCGGGTAAAGAAGTGGTAAAAACTTTTCATTGAGAGACAATTTTAAAATGTGAGAAAACAAGGGGGGGATTAAAGCAATATGGCTTTATCAACAGAGGGGGCGTTTTGTTACCCCCTTTGGGGTGCAAATTGGAAAAAAAATTTTTGGCGGCGGAAATGGAGGGCAAAAAGTAAGAGATGGGTCGGGGGTGGGGTTGACACAGGCGGCTCAGTTTTTACGATTAGGACTTTCGCAAAACCCTGAAGGGGTTGAACTTGAATAGCCCCGGATACAATCCGGGGAAATTGTGTTGTGGGTTTAATACAACCCTGAAGGGGTTGAATATGAACGTTTTAGGTTCACATCACGCTAAGTTCAACCCCTTCAGGGTTGCTCCCTCGTCTATCATAAAACCCGGATTGCATCCGGGTCTATTCAAGTTCAACCCCTTCAGGGTCGTGCGAAAGTCCTAACGATAAAAACTGCACAGCCGCTCCGGGGGAAAGGCCGGAGTGGCTGTGCAGCAGCACTGAGGAAGGCGAGTGGCGCATCCATCAGGCACAGACCTCTGGATCGTGGAAGCGGGCGGCGAAGCCGTCAAACCAGGGAAACGCCCCAAGACCAGTCGATGAAAAAATCAACAGAACAGACAAAAGCCGTTTGGAAGTAGGTCTTCCAAGCGGCTTTTTTAGTTTTCGGTTCCTGCTTTTTGTTACCTTTGCGAGCCTTTTGGCACCTCTGCCGTGTTTTTGTGCAAACAAGAGCCAGCACAGCAGGTGTCCAGCCGCCTTCAAAAGAACCAATGGCGGTCATTTTTTCACCTAAATACGCATAGCCTTCTAAACGCTCACTTCCGGCGGGATGCCCGCCCACCTTACCATACACCCATTTTTTCCCCCGAATGAGCGGCCATCCGCCCGTTCGATCATTAAAGCAGGCAAAATCACTGCATGGCGATTAAACTTATCAAGGTAGCAAAAGAACTGAACGTCGGTCTCCACACCATCGTCGAGAAGCTGCATGGCAAAGGGTTCACGAACGTGGAAGAAAAACCGACGGCGGACATCACCGACGAAATGTTGGCGGTGCTCCAAAACGAATTTCAGAAGGACTTTGCTACCAAACAGGAGGCTGACAAAATGCTCCGCCCCGTCCTCAAAAAAGACCCCGTAGCCACCCCGACCACCAATACGGGCGGTACACCTGCGACTGGCAATAATGCCCCATCAAGTGCTCGCCCCCTGCTGCCACGCAGAGATGCCCCAGTAGCCGCTCCCGCTCCTGCTGCCACTCCCGCTCCTAAAAAAGAGGAGCCAGAGATGATCCAGCGCGAACGCCATGCACCACTGCGGGTACTCGGTCGTATTGATTTGGACGCACAAAAAACTGCCCCCAGACTGCCCGAACCTCCAAAGGTCGAAGAGCGTCCACAGCCCGAAGAAAAACCACAGGCCGCTCCGCCACCGCGTCCAACAGCAGAGTCAGCCGCTCCCAAAGCGCAACAGGAAGACGCACCTCAGCAAAAAGCACCCGCTGCTCCGCCGCCACCAGCACCCACACCCGCTACTGAGAAACCCAAACCTCAGCACCGCGAAAACAAAGCACCAGACACTCCCCCTGTTGCGCCGCCAGCAGCAGCAGTAGTGCCGCCGCCGCCTATCAGCGGCAGCGAAACACCAGAACAAGAGTTCTACCGCGCCGATGCACCGCAGCTGCGTGGCCTGAAGATTTTGGGCAAAATCAACCTAAATCCAGAGCGCAAAGAAGCCCCAAGCGGGCAAGGCACCCGTGGTGGCAGACCTGGCGACAACCGAGGCGGCACTGGGCAAGGCACCGGCAACCGAGACCGCAACCCACAAGGTGGTGGCCGAGGTGGCGACAACCGAGGCGGCACTGGGCAAGGCACTGGCAACCGAGACCGCAACCCACAGGGCACAGTAACAGGAACTCCACAAACCGGTGGTGGTGCAGACAACCCCAACGATCCCAATCGCCACAAGCGCAAGCGCAAAAAGGTCAATCAGCCAGTCACCGCTGAGACCCTACAATCTTCGATTGCCAACAACCAAGGCGATAGTCGGGGGCGTGGGCCTATTGGTCCGCGTGGCCCTGTTGGCCCGCGCGGGCCAGTAACTGGTCGCGGACCTGTCGGAGGAGCCGCCACCGGAACAGGTGCTGGCACAGCTCGCCGAGCAGACGGCACCCCTGTCAGCAAGGAAGTATCGCAAAAGCAGATTGAAGATCAAATCCGCCAGACTATGGCCCGTATGGGCGCTGGGGCCAATCGCAAGCGCCAAAAGGTGCGTCGTGACAAACGCGACGTGCGCCGTGAACGCGCCGAAAAAGCAGAAATGGCGCGCAGTGAAGGCGAAAAAATACTGCAAGTAACG
>JAYSUY010000935.1:0-3129 GCA_043718855.1 Saprospiraceae bacterium
CACCTTCCCTTGCTCGTCAATATCGATCCGTTCCGACGACGGTACTTTAGGCAAGCCTGGCATGGTCATGATGTCGCCGCACACCATCACCACAAACTCGGCACCAGCGGCCAGCCGTACCTCGCGGATGTTGACCACGTGGTTGGACGGTGCGCCGCGCAGCTTCGGGTCGGTGGAAAATGAGTACTGCGTTTTGGCGACGCACACCGGGTAGTGGCCGTATTCTTCCTGCAATTTCTTGATTCGGTTGCGCACATCCGTGTCTGCGATGATGTCGCTGGCCCCGTACACCTGTGTGGCGATGGCCTTCATTTTGTTCCACAGTGGCTGCTCGTCGTCGTACAGAAAGTGGAAATCAGACTCCCCGCTTTCTGCAATTTTGACCACCGCATGGGCCAGTTCCTCTGCCCCCTTGCCGCCTTCGGCCCAGTGTTTGGCCACTACCACCGGCACATCATGCACCGCAAGTTTGTGCCGCAGCAGGTTGATTTCCGCCTCCGTATCGAAAGTGAAGTGGTTGATCGCCACCACACAGCGCAGCCCGTAGTGCTGGCGGATGTTGTGGACGTGGCGCTCCAGATTGGCAAATCCGCCCTCCAGCGCAGCCAAATTTTCTTGGTTCAAATCCTTCAGGTCGCAGCCGCCGTGATATTTCAAGGCCCGCAGCGTGGCCACCAGCACCACCGCGTCGGGGCGCAGGCCCGACTTCCGGCATTTGATGTTGATGAATTTTTCTGCTCCGAGGTCGGCTCCAAAACCAGCCTCAGTCACTACATAATCGGCCAATTTGAGCGCATTTTTGGTGGCGGTGACGGAGTTGCAACCGTGCGCGATGTTGGCAAACGGCCCGCCGTGAATGAAGGCCGGGGTGTGTTCCAGCGTCTGCACTAAGTTGGGCTTGATGGCTTCTTTCAGCAGCACTGTCATGGCGCCGTGCGCATTCAGGTCGCGGGCGTGTACGGGGCTGCGGTCGTGGGTGTAGCCTATCACGATGTTGCCCAGCCGCACCTTCAGATCGGCCAGCGACGTGGCCAGACAGAAAATCGCCATCACCTCGCTGGCCACGACGATATCGAAACCGCTCTCGCGGGGGTAGCCGTTGGAGACACCGCCCATGCCCACCACGATGTCGCGCAAAGCCCGGTCGTTCATGTCCATCACGCGCTTCCAAGTCACGCGGCGCACATCAATGCCCAGCACATTGCCCTGGTGGATGTGGTTGTCGATCAGGGCAGATAAAAGGTTGTTGGCCAAGGCGATAGCACTAAAATCGCCGGTGAAGTGCAGGTTGATGTCCTCCATCGGGATCACCTGCGCACGACCGCCACCTGCTGCTCCGCCCTTCATGCCGAACACTGGGCCGAGGCTCGGCTCGCGCAGGCAGACCATCGTTTTTTTGCCGATGCGGCTCAGTCCGTCGCCCAGCCCGACGCTGGTGGTCGTTTTGCCCTCGCCAGCAGGCGTAGGACTGATGGCCGTGACGAGGATGAGTTTGCTGCCGGGGCGTTCCGGGAGGCTGTCCAAGTAAGCCAGATCGACTTTGGCTTTGTAGTGGCCGTAGGGTTCGAGGGCTTCGTCTGGGATGCCGAGTTGTTCGGCGGCAAGGTGGGCAATGCGCTGTGGTGTAGCGGATTGGGCGATTTCGATGTCCGAAAGCATAAGTTGATTTTAAAATGTGGTGGCATGGAAATACTTAGGACTTTCGCAAAACCCTGAAAGGGTTGAACGTGAATAGCCCCGGATGCAATCCGGGAGAATTGTGTTGTAAGTTTCATACAACCCTGAAGGGGTTGAATATGAACATCTTAGGTACACATCATGCTAAGTTCAACCCCTTCAGGGTTGCTTCCACGTTTATTCATAAAACCCGGATTGCATCCGGGTCTATTCACATTCAACCCTTTCAGGGTTGTGCGAAAGTCCCAATACTATATTTGTTTTCTGGCACCTGTAGGAGGAGCGCAAGGTACAGCAACCTTGTTTTTGCGGGCTACTCGAAAAACACCTCGTCCACAAACACCCAGCCGCGCTCGCCCTTGCCGGGGTGCCAAGCGGGAAGTTTCGCCACGGGCTTCGCCACGATTTTCAACACACTCACCTTCGTGGCCCCAAACGTGCAGTTGAACCCCACCCGATAGCCCGGTACGCCCAGTTTTTGGGGCTGCTGGGGGTAGAGTTTTTTCAGCAAAACCAAGTTTTTGGCACTGCTACCGCCCCACACTTGCACCTCCGCTGCGGGCATGATGTAACTCCCGATGTCCACGATACTGCTGATGGAAACCGACGACAGTGACACTGGCTGATGGAACAAAAACAACGCCTCCAAGTCGGTTTCCCGATAGGCCATCCACTTGTTTGTCCTGAAATCGGTGTCGCCTATTTTCTTGTTGGCCAGCGTTTTAGGTCCTTCGCCCTTGTACTGTGGGTTGGGCGGGCGCATCAGCACGACAGAATCGGGCAGCAGGCCAATTTTGTAAAAACTGCGGGTGGCCACCTCGCTGCTGAGCCAGCCAGGCAGGAAGGTTTTGGTGTTGAGTGTACCTGATTTTTCCACTAAAATGCTGTCGCCCGTGCTGAGTGGCGAGGTGAGGCTGTCTGGCACCGAGCCGTCCAACGTGTAGCGTACCTCCGCGCCCCGGATGTAGTTTTTCAACTTGACCTTCGTGCTGTGCTCGAACACCTGCTCGCCGCCTTCGATGATCGCGGCGTTGAGTTTGGCGACCACACCTTCGCCCCTATAGCCCAACTCGACGCGGGCTTTGGGTAGCATTTGCCGCAAATTTTCTACATCAGCCGCGGTCACCGACGTGTTCCAGAGGTAGAGGTTAGACAGTTCGGGTAGTTCGCGCAATACATCTAAATCGCTGATTTTCAATGCGGTGCCAGAGAGCGACAGGCTGCGCAGGTGTTTCAAGTTTTTCAACTCGCTCAGTGTGGCTCCGGTAATTGGGGTGTTCGATAGGTTGAGTTTTCGGAGGTTGGGGAAGGTGGCAACGGTCTTCAAGTCCTCATCTTGGAGCGGCATATTGCCCAAATTGAGGGTCGCCACCTGCTCTCGTACGGCCTCCAACGCTTGCAGGTGTTCGCTTTTGAAAGCCGCAACGCCGTAAAAATCAATGGCCAGTGCAG
>JAYSUY010000936.1:0-8812 GCA_043718855.1 Saprospiraceae bacterium
CCCTCCACTCTCGATCGTTCTTGGGATATACAAAATCCTCCATATTTGCTTTTTGCCCGAAATCTACTCATTTCCATTATTCTCACCGCAACAAGTCTACTATAGCCGTCCTGCCTGATTTGTTGATTTGAATTATCTTTGGTGTCAAAAATCATGTATACTGACTTAGAGGATTTGATAAAGCGTTCTGCCAAGGCTGCGGAAATCAAGCGGGGTATAGCAATCAAGCAGGATTTGGCAGGCAAGCGCCGCAAATTGATTGCGGAGGTTTTGTCGGTGACGGAAGCCTTCATCAGCAAATGGCGGCTTATTTATGATGAAAATGGCGCGAACGGCCTTGTGTCAGCCCACCAAGGGGCGAAACCGAGGGCATTTTTATCCGAAGAGAAAAAAGCCGCCGTTTTGGCCCATGTGCGTTCCCATACTGTTTTCGGCTTTTCGAATTTGGTCTCCTATCTCCAAAATACCTATAGTGTGTCATTCAAGTCCTCTCAATCATACTATGATTTGCTTCATGAAGCGGGGATGAGTTGGCACAAGAGCCAAAAAAACAATCCTCGGCGTGACGAGCAAACTGTACAGACAAAGCGGTTGGAGGTCAAAAAAAACTTCAAAAAGAGCGAAAGTCTATCAAGAGAAGAGAAACCATAGTCCTTTTTGAGGATGAATGCCACTTGAAGCATGGAGATTCGACGGGCTATGTTTGGGGCAAAAAGGGGCAAAGGGTGGAGGTTCCAATGATGAACGAGCGGCACAGCAAAACTTTCTATGGGGCTTTGGATTTAGTCAGCCTGGAGTTCCACCTCAAGCAGTTCGATTGGGCGAACATGGAAAATACCGTCAGCTTTCTGCGCTGGCTTTTGGAAGAAAAATACCCGCAGGCTAAACGCATCTTCGTCATCTGGGACGGGGCAAGTTTCCACACCGGGCAATTGGTCAGAGATTTCCTGAACCTCATTAACCAAGGTCTGAAAAAGAGCAAATGGAAAATCCACTGCCTGCTATTTGCACCCAATGCGCTAGACCAAAACCCAACCGAGGATTGCTGGCTCAAAGCAAAAAACCATGTCAGAAAGCACGTCACCCAAAATCACACTTTCGCGCAAACAGTCCAATGCTTCAAAAACGCTTTCAATGAACTTAATTTTGACTTCAATAAATTACAATGGTACTTCTAAATCAACAAATCAGGCAGGACGGCTATATATACCAATCAATGGGGAACAGACTCGAATACCTTTTCGTTGGTCATGGATAGAAGGTTGGAAAACTTCCATGTCTCTGATGCCATTTTGCCAACCTGACAAACCGGAATTGAAGCCATCAAACAGGGTTTCTTTATTTTACTCTATTTTGCCTTAAGTTTTTCAAAGCGCGTGTTCGTAAGAGTGTGCGCTTTTTGAGATTTTATCGCCATGCTTTTTATCACCGATAAAGCTGATCAAATCTGCATTCAGCCTATCCTTCTCTGTGATGAACAGACCATGCGGTGCGCCCTCATAAACAATGTATTTTGCATGCGGTAATAACGCTGCTGTGCTGTTGCCTGCGGTGATCGGCACTGTTTCGTCTGCATCTCCATGAATAATCAAAGTGGGAACATTGATTTTCAGCACATCCTGCCTGAAATCGGTTTCTGAAAAAGACCGGACGCAATCCATCGTCGCCCTTGCAGAGCTCATGAGACAATGATGTTGGTGCCAATCCAACATAGGCTGACTGACTGGGTTAGCGAACATCGTAACACCATAGAATTTCTTGCCGAAGTCGGCCAAAAAAGCGGGTCGATCTTCGCCTATCTTTTGCACCGTCTCATCAAAGACTGCTTTCTCCACACCTTCAGGATTATCGCCCGTTTTGAGCCTAAAGGGCGTGACAGAGCTGATCAACACGACCTTTTCGATGCGCTCAGTGCCATATTTGCCAATGAAACGGGCGATTTCGCCACCACCCATCGAAAAGCCAACGAGGGTCACTCTGGTCAGGTTCAACTGGTCGAGCACGGCTTTCAAGTCGTCGGCAAGGGTGTCGTAATCGTAGTTTTTTAGGGGCCGGTCTGATTTGCCAAAGCCCCTACGGTCATACGCTATGCAGCGCATATTGTGGAACGGAAGCTCGGACAATTGATATTCCCACATTTCGTGGTTGAGCGGCCAACCGTGGATAAAGACCACAGGTTTACCCGTGCCCAGATCTTCGTAAAACAAGTTTAAGGTATTGCCTGAAGCATCTGGCGTTGTTTTGATAGAAGGCATTATTATCTGATTTTAAAATTTTTGAAAACGACCAAACAGTTTTGTCCGCCGCATCTGTCAATTCACCACTAACCTTACCTTTTCTGTTCATCAAAAACAGGCTTGCGGTTGCTCCTGTGGCACGACGAATACTTTTCGCAACTCAACGATAGCATATCGGAGACGTGTTTTCACGGTACCCAGCGGCATACCAGTCTCTTCGGCGACCTCTTCATGGGTATATCCTTGAAAATATACCAGTTCGATCAACAATTTGTACTTCTCGTCTAGGTCACTCACCATCTCGCGCACACCAAGTGTGTCTGGGTTCAGTGTGCTGTCACCCTGTTTGTGTACCAAGTTGTCCAGATTGACGGTCTTCCTCGAATATTGGTAATGTGCTGTGCGCGTGGCATCAATAGCTGTATTGCGGGCGATGTTGAGCAGCCAAGTAAACGGGCGGCCTTTGGATGCATCGTAGCTGGTCGCGCTGCGCCAAGCCTTCATGAAAGTGTCTTGCAGCACTTGCTGAGCCAGTTCGGGCGACCGCACGATACGCAGCGCCAAGCCGTACAAAGCCCCGTTGTAGGCATCGTATAAATCCCCAAGGGCAGCTCGGTCTTGCTGTTTCAAGCGGCTGATGAGTTGGTCTTGCATTATTTCCAATTTTTATCGATCTAAGTTTTAGTTACAGCCGCTCACTAAGTACAGCACTCCAAGGAGAAGCACTGCGAAGAAAGCAACTGTCATTGCGGTCGGTTTTTGTGTCTTGTTGTTGCTCATTTTTAAACATAAAACTGGACCCTACAGGGACCGTGACTAACAGCAAAGGCTAAAAAACCATCCCTTGCCGAAAGCCTTCCATTTCTTTTCCCTTACGGTCCGATGGTGCAATTGTGCGTCCATCCTCACGGGTCATTAAAATGAAGCATCATGGGTACAAAGGTGATTGCTTCCTCTTCGGAGGCCCTTATACAATTGTCGAAGTAAGTTGCAAGATTTACATACGGTCTTGTTTAAAAAGTAAAGCACCTCCCTGCGAACAGGAAAGTGCTTTTTGATGGCCTTTTTCAAAAAATGTGGTTTGCCAAGTGAGCCTGCCCAGCACGGAAACGAGTCTAAGATCGGCAAGGCTGTCCTCCCGATCTGTGCGGCGGAGGCTATCGAGCGCGGCGGTAGGGAACGCTGTACCGGCATTTGTGGCGAGCTGCACGGCGGCATTTTTTCGTAGTCGCCATGCACCTCGTCCATGTCGCTCCACGAAAAGTAGAGGCCGCCGAGCGTCCAGAGTAGGAATTGTATGCCAATGCCGATACCCAAAAAACGGTGGGCGCGGCGGATGAGGTAGTGGGTGCGGGTGCTTGCCAGGCTATTTCAAAATTACTTTTTGTGTGTCCAAAACTGCCCCGTCCCATCGCGCCGTCAAGAAGTAAACCCCCGCTGGAATGCCCTCCATTTTTAGGCTAAAAACTTGACTGTCAAGCGTTTTTTCAAAAAAAGGAAACACCCGCACGTTTTTGCCCGTCGCGTCGGTCAGTTCAAAATGGAGGTTGCCCGCTCGCTTCAAATCCATCTCCACCGTCAGCGAGCCGTCCCGCGAAGCGGGATTGGGGAATGCCCGAAACGCGCTCGCTCTGGCAGCCGCTTCTCCAGTGGCCGACACGAATTTGCCCGCCTCGATTTTCACGATTTGCGCCACCGAAGGGATGTCGTCCACCATACCGAACAGCATGTACCAGCCCGGCATGAGGCGCAGACTGTCGGTGGGCAGGGCGGCGGCGACCTGACTGCCGTTTTGGGTGAAATCCAGTTCGAGGCAGCGGCCGTTGCCGGAGTTCATGAAGTGGGTCATCACGGCATGGGACATAAGCATGACTTTGGTGAGGGCCTCGGTTTTGTGCGCCTCGAACTGGATGCTCTCGCCGCGCCGGAACACCGTTTTGTTGAAATTGGAGAGTTCTGGCCGGATGCCCCGGAACAGGTAGGGCGGCGAAAATGCCTCAATGACGCTCAGCGGCGGCTCGTTGCCCGGGGCACCTTCGCCGCCCACGGCAATCACCCGGCCGTCTGGCACCAAGATGGTGATGGCGTGATACTCGCGTTTCCAGTTCATGTTGGCGAGCCTGCGCCACGAGTCGGCAGCCGGGTCGTACTGGTCGGTGAGGCCCATGTAGCCCCAGTTGTTCACCGGCGCGGGGTCGCTGGCTTGCTCCTTGTAGCCGCCCATCACCAAGATTTTTTCATCGGGCAGCTGCACTGCTTTGGCGCGGGAGCGGGTGGGCGCGAGGTGGCTGCCGAGTTCCCAAGTGTTCTGTACAGGGTCGTAAATCTCCACATTCACCCCTGGCTGGCCGGGCGTAAAAGACTTGTATCCGATGGCCACCGCTTGCCCGTTGGGGCGCAACACCATCTCGTGGTCGCAGTGGTCGCCGTTGGGCATCCGGTTGCCCTGCACAAAGTCGGCGGCCAAATCCCACTGCAAAGTGGCGGGGTCAAAGAGTTGCGGCGGGCGGAAAGTCATCAGGATTTTGCCGGTGTAGAGCGGCACGATGGCGCCCACTTCGTTACCAAACTTCACGGTATCAGCCCATTGCGTCAGGCCGGTAGCGGGGTCGTACACTTCGGAGGTTTTCGTGCGCTTGGCATTGCTCAAGCCCGTGTTTTTGTCGCCGCCGCCCACGATGAGCAGCCGCTCGTCGTACAGCGGTGCCAGTATCGGGTACCAGCGGTAGTCCAGCATATCGGGCTGGTAGGGCCAGAGACCGGTGGCCGGATCGAAGGTTTTGATCTTTTTGCAAGCGGGGCCGAAGCCGTCGTCTTCCAGCGTGCCGCCAGCGAACAGCACCCGCCCGTCGGAGAGCAAGGCCGGGGCCACGCAGCCCTGGGCCAGGGTGCTGCCTTTGGCGAACGCCGTGTCGTTCTCCGTCGGCACGAAGTAGAAGGGGTCTTTGGTGTCGTGGCAGTAATAGATGCTGCCGTTGGGCATCAGCACGCCGAGGTCGGTGCCGCCCAGCGCTTCGGGCGATTGCATGATGATGTCCCAGCGGCCAGGCTCGATTTCGGGCTGGAGTTGCGCGTCATGGACGACGGTGTCGAAGATGGCGGTAGTGAAGTTTGCAAAATACGCGAAGCCGGGTTTGGCTGCGCCAAAAGACAGGTAAGGCCCGCCGCCGGGGAGGTTTTCAAACAAATACTGTCCAGTGGCATCGGTGCGGGTTTCCCAAAACCAAGTGGTGTCCATGTTGAACAACGTGACGCGGACAGCGGCGACTGGAGTGCCGCCGGGGCCGGTGACGGTGCCTTTGAGGGTCTGGGCAGAGAGGGCGTTGGTGGTCAGCACAACGAAGGTGAAGAGCAGGAGTAGGCGCATAGCAGTGGATTTGAAATTGCTGGAAGGACGGGGGGATGAAGTTCAAATTTTCGCGTCGAAGGTACTCCTGAATCTACCGCACAACCACCGCCCGCGACACCTCGCCCCGCGCCGTTTTTATTTTCAAAAAATACACCCCCTTCGGGAAACCCTCCGTCGGCACGGCGGCCTCGCGCCCGCAGTTTTTTTGCCCCCATATTTTTTTCCCAAAAACATCCAGCAGCGCGACCTCCTGCATCTCGTGCGTCTCGCTTTTTACCCAAAAGCCGTCCCGCGAAGCGGGATTCGGGAACACCGAAAAGCCCCAATCGGCGGCGGCGGGCGGCTCCCCGGTCGGGCTGCTCTGCGTCAGCCGCCCTTGCCGGTACAGCACATTGTCGGCAGTCGCGTCGGCGTACACGAGGTGGAAAACGCCATTTCTGAAAGCCAGCGAAGGGTATTGCAGCGTGTGGTTGGGGAGGGCAAAGCGCTGACAATGAGTACTGAGTTGGGCAGCCCCCTGCGTGGAGTGGCAGAACACGATCTCTTTCGATTTTTCCAGAAAAGCGACCCCCACCGTGTCGCCCAGTGCCGTCACGTCGGCCAGCGTCTGAGCGGTTTGAGGGCTGGACGCAGGGAAACCCAATTGTTGCCCAGCCTGCATGGTGCCCGCGTGGAGGGTGCTGAGGTATACGCGGCTGGTGCCGCTGGCCGCGCTCATCCACACCGTCAGGAGGCTGTCGCCAGCGCGCGCCATGCGCGGCCCCGCGATGGGGCAAGTGCCCAACTGCCAGTTCGTAGCGTCCACGTCGGTGGCTGCCGTGAAGGAAGCCGCGAGGTCAGTGGAGCGGCTCACCCAGATGTCGCGGATGTTCGAGTTGTTGTTGCGGAAAACCATCCACACCGAGTCGCCCGAAGCCACGAGGTCGGAAGTGCAGCACTCGCACACCGCGCCGCCGGGTGCTGGGGCGTTGGCCGTAGCCGCGCTGCCGAAGGTGAAGCCCCCGTTGGTGGAGCGGCGCACTTGGTAGCTCGCCCCGTTTTTGTCGAGGATGTAACTCACTACGGGGTTGCCCTTGCCGTCCACCGTCACTGATGACAGGGTGGAAAAACCACCCGATACAGGTCCTTGCACCGAGCTGGGCGAGCCGAAGGAGAGGCCGCCGTCCACGGATGTCGCCAGCAGGATGCCTTGCTGCGACTGCTCAAACACGACGAACACACGACTGCCCGACACGGCCACGTCGTAGCCGCCGAAGCCGAACAGGCTGGGCACGGCGGGGCTTTTTACCACGCCTACGGGTGTGCTGAACGCGCCATTTTCAAAACGGGAGCACCAGATTTGGGCGGGATTGCTGCTCTGGCCCCAAGTGACCAGAGGGCTGCCATCGGGCAAGAGGGTCACGCGGGGCGCGGTGATGGCGTTGGGCGTGGCGGTGACGACGATGGAGTCGGACCACTGCACGGTGGTTTGGGCGGGGAGGACGAGGGGCAAGACCAGAAGAAGAAGAAGCAAAGGCTTGATTTTCATTGTTGTGCGCATTGAAATGCGGGTTTGCCCGCTTGTAATTTTTTACTTGTAAACCGCATAGACCCGCATGGTGCCAAACACGGTATCCGTTTGTGCCAATTCGCTTACAGTCTCAAAACCCGCTTCACGGAAAATTTCAGGCAATTTGCCCTCCACGTTTTCTGTGGTCGTTTTGAAGCCGTCGAGCCATTGCACCAGGTAGAAGGCCCCGCGCATCCGCCAGTTGGAGGGCTTCCCCCAGTCGGCCACGTGCAGGCTCCCGCCCGGCTTCAACACCCGGCGCATCTCGCGTAGGCTTTGTCGTTTCTGCTCTGGGTCGAGGTGGTGCAACACAAGGCAAGTCACCACCCGGTCGAAGTGCTGGTCGGCAAACGGCAAGATGCTCCCATCGTACTGCTCGACCTCCATGAACACGCCAGATTTTTCAATTTTCTGCCGCGCTATGCGCAGCACTTCCGGGTCCACGTCCACCCCAAGGACTTCCGGCAAAGGGTGAATCTGTTTTAGCAAAATGGAGAGCGAAGCCGTGCCGACTCCGAATTCGAGGATGTGCTGGCCCGCGCTGATGGCCGCGCTGTCAATGAGCGCGCGGCGCACTTTCTCCTCCGGGAATACCCGCGACATGAGCGCATCGTACCAGCGGGTCAGCCAGCGGTAGCGAAGGGCAGGGACGTAATTTTGAGTGGTACTCATCGGCAGCATTTTTTGACAAAAAGGGCTTTGAAAAGCCAACGAAAGAAACGGACGAGGTTCATTTTGGCGGATTTATCGTTTCACGAAAGAAGCCTGCCCGAGCACCGCTCCATCGTTTGCCGTCAGGCGCAAGCGATAAACGCCCGCCCCCAAGTCAGCCACCGAAACCCTGTTTTCAGTCGCTGTGGTACGGCGCAGCAAGCGGCCATCCGCCGACCAAATTTCCACCTGACGCGCCGTGCCATCACCCTCTGCCCCATCTGCTGCGAAATAAACAGCATCCACCGCGGGATTGGGCCACAGCCGCAGGCGGCTGACCGCAGCGGCGGGGTCTTTCAGGCCCGAAGGGTTGTCTGGCACGAGATGCACCGTCAGCGCGTAGGTGTCGTCGCCGCTCAGCGCGTGGTTGTGGTTGGCGGCCAGCCCCGCAAGGTACAGCGTAATGTTGCCCACGTTGGTGGCGGGCGCTTTCCAGTGAAAAGTCCAGGCAAGGCTGTCCGGCGGCGCAGCATCGGCACCGCAGGGCGTGTGCGACACGTACTTGCGCGGGCCGTCGCTGTAAGTGCGCGTGCGCACCGCGTCGTCAATCGTGAACGTACCGACGGTCGTGTTGCCCGCGTCTTTCAGGGCCAGGCCCACGAAGCCGAACTTGTCGCGCCCCGCCTGTCGCAGCGTGACGCGGGCATCGAAGGTTTCGCCGGGCGTGTAGCGCAGCGTAGTGTCGCTGAGCGCGAGATGCAGGCTGCCGGGGCCGGTGTTGGCCGTGCCGCCGTGACAGCCCGTGCAACTGGTTTCGCCCGGCGCGCCGGTGTGCCCGCCCACCACGGGCGAGTCGCAAGGGCCAGTGGGCGGCGGGGCAAAATTCGCCAGCGCGAGCAGCGAGGCGGCGAGCAGCGGGAAGGTAAGTGCCTTGAAAATCATGGTTGCTTTGCTATTTTGTACAGGAGGTGGTGGCTTTTTATGCTAAGAAGCGCCAAAAATAACTTAGCCACACACCCGCCTTCT
>JAYSUY010000937.1:0-8811 GCA_043718855.1 Saprospiraceae bacterium
CACGTTTTCCAACTACGTCAGCCTGCTGACGAAGGTGCCAGTGGATTTCCCGGAGGTGGAATGGGTGGAATAATTTTAGCCACTTTTTCTCCCAATGTAACCTGCGTAAACTTCCGCTCCGCTCTGCCCCCCCACCTTTGTACCATCAATCGGAAAAACTTCTTTTCCTATTCAGAAACAAAGGTTTACATGAAAAACACACTCCTCTTCGCCCTGCTCTTGGGCGCACTTACTGCTACCGCACAGGTGGCTCCCACCGCCAACATCACCCTTGATGGTGCGAAAAAAGTAGCCGCTGCTGCTGCTGCTTACGCCCAAGCCAACCAGTCGCCAGGCGGTACCATTGCCATCGTGGATTTGTCGGGCCAACTGATTTATCTGGAGCGACTTGATGGGTCCTTTCCCGCCTCCGCCTCGGTCGCTTATGAGAAAGCCCGCACCGCTGTGCTGTTTCGATTCGAAAGCAAAAAACTCGAAGATGCCATCAACGGTGGGCGCAACGCGCTCATCACGGTCGGCTATACCTTCCTGCAAGGAGGGGTGCCGCTCGAATATGGAGGCCAAATCGTGGGTGCCATCGGGATCAGCGGAGCGAAATCTGCCGACCAAGACCGCGAGGTGGCACTGGCTGGGGCGGCTGCGCTGAAAAATTAAACCACACTTTCACTTCGTTATGAAATCACCTTCCCTGCTCGTCAGCCTCGCGCTGGCTCTGCTCGCCCTTTTTTCCTCAAAAACCAACGCTCAAGAACACCGCGAACTGGCCATTAGTCAGCCCAGCGCGGTGGTGGACCTCCGCACCCGCGAAGGCGCGGCGCTGGTCAAAACCGCCTGGAAGTACGCCCCGGCCAACATCGTGGACAAAAAATTTCGCGCCCCCGGCCCCTCGGCCAGCGACCCTGCGCCGCTGTACCCGACGGGCGCGGACATCGCTTCGCACGACCTCGCGCCGCGAGCGGGCGCAGTACAATTTGATGACCGTCCGTGGGAAACGCTTGACCCCACTGCGCTCGAAGCGCGGCGCGGCAGCGGATTGCTCTCCTTCGTGTGGTTCCGGCTCAACATTACGGTGCCGGAGCGGGTGGGCCAACTTGACCCCACTGGCTCCACGCTGGTGTTTGAGTTGGTGGCCGACGACTACTCCGAAATCTGGGTGAACGGCTCGCTCAATAAGACCTTCGGTCAAGCGGGCGGTGGCACAGTGAGCGGCTACAATACCCGCAATCGAGTGTTTCTGACCGACCACGCCCGGCCCGGCGAGCAGTTCCAACTGGCTGTGCTGTGCGCCAATGGCCCTTTTGCCGACCTCCCGGAAAACTACATCTGGCTGCGATCTGCCACGCTCGATTTTTACCCAAAATACCCCAGCCCGGCGGGCTGGGACGACGCTGGCACGGTAGCGCGGGCGCAGCCTGAATTGGACAAGGTGCTGGAAACCAACGTGAAAGTTGAGAAATTAGCCGATGGCTTCCAGTTTACCGAAGGCCCGGTATGGCACCCTGATGGGTATTTGCTTTTCAGCGACCCGAACACCAACGTGGTGTATCGCTACGAGCCACTGTCGCGCAACGTCTCGATTTTTATGACCAAAAGCGGCTATACGGGCTTCGATATTGGCGAGTACCATCAGCCGGGTTCCAACGGTTTGGCAATTGATCGCGAAGGCCGACTCGTGGTGTGTCAGCACGGCAACCGCCGGGTGGTGCGCCATGAAAAGAAAGGCCCAGTGACGGTGCTGGCCGACCGCTCCAACGGGCAGCGGCTCAACAGTCCCAACGACTTGGTGCTGAAATCGGACGGCACGGTGTACTTCACCGACCCGCCCTACGGCCTGCCCAAAGCCTACGCCGACCCGCGTAAGGAAACCCCGAAGCAAGGCGTGTACCGCATCAAAAATGGCAGTGCTGAACTGCTTGCCACCGACCTCGGCGGCCCGAACGGCATCGCGTTTTCTCCCGATGAAAAATTCCTGTACGTCTCGAACTGGGACATCCGCGACATCCACAACACGAAGGTGTTGTGGCGCTACGAGGTAACTGCCGAGGGCAAACTGGCGAATGGCAAGGAGTTTTTCAACTTCAACCTGACAGACGGCGATGAGGCCCTCGACGGGGTGAAGGTGGACGCTGCGGGCAATCTTTTCGTGTCGGCTCCTGGCGGCGTGTGGGTCATCTCGCCCAGCGGTCTCTATTTAGGCAAAATCATCTGTACCGAACGCCCAGCCAACATGGCTTGGGGCGATGCAGACGGCAAAACGCTCTACCTGACGGCTCACACCGGGCTGTATAAGATTCGGACAAAAACGGGCAGGTAGGAACGATGGACGCTTTAATCCATTGAATTGCAATGATTTCGAATAGGCACCACGTTTACGAAACCTTCGGAGGTTTCGTAAACGTATGGCCTCCCTCACCCTCACCTTCTCACTCTCTCACATCATGTATCAGCAACCCAACAATCGCCTCAAAAATCAAACCTGCGTCGTCACTGGCGCCAACAGCGGCATTGGCCGCGCCATCGCCATCGCTATGGGCCGCGACGGAGCCAATGTGGTGGTCAACTACGTTTTCGGCGACGAATCCGCCCAACAAGTGGTGGACGAAATAGAAGCCATTGGCAGTTCGGCCATTGCGTTCAAATGCGACGTGAGCAAGGAAGATCAAGTCATTGCCATGTTTCAGGAGGCCATCAAGACCTTCGGAACGGTAGATATTTTGGTGAACAACGCGGGCTTGCAGCGCGACGCTAATTTTCACGAAATGAGCCTGAAAGACTGGCAGTTCGTGCTCGACGTAAACCTCACGGGTCAGTTTTTGTGTGCACGCGAAGCCATACGCGAGTTCCTACGGCGTGGCCGGAGGCCCGATGTGTCGGTAGCGCTCGGCAAAATCATCTGCATGAGTTCTGTCCACGAGATCATCCCCTGGGCGGGCCACGTCAACTACGCAGCCAGCAAGGGTGGCGTGATGCTGATGATGAAAAGCATCGCCCAAGAGTACGGCCCGATGAAAATCCGGGTGAACAGCATCGCCCCCGGAGCCATCAAAACCCCCATCAACCGCTCGGCTTGGGAGACCCCGGAAGCCGAGAGGGAACTGCTCAAACTCGTTCCGTATCAGCGTGTTGGCGAAACGAGCGACATCGGCGCAGCAGCCGTGTGGCTCGCCAGCGATGAGTCGGACTACATTCACGGCACAACCATCTTGGTGGACGGCGGCATGACGCTGTACCCAGGTTTTACGGAAAATGGGTGAAGGGAAGTATGAACTATGAACGAGGAACTATGAACAATTCGGCCCGCTGAATCGCCATGGTTTGAGTTGTTCATAGTTCCTCGTTTATCATCTCCCCAGCCCAGCGCCCATCCACAAATCCTCACTTCCACACCTCCACAACAACATGACCACTTCCAACGCCGAAAGGCAGCGCCTGCAAGCCCAGTACGCCGACCAAAAACCCTGGCTCCACTGGGGGCCTTATCTTTCTGAACGCCAATGGGGTACCGTGCGCGAGGATTACAGCCCGCACGGCAATGCTTGGGAATACTTTTCGCACGATCACGCCCGCTCCCGCGTCTACCGCTGGGGCGAAGACGGCATTGCGGGCATCAGCGACTGCTGGCAACGGCTGTGTTTTTCGGTTGCCATGTGGAACGGCCAAGATGCCATCCTGAAGGAGCGGCTGTTCGGCCTCACCGGCAACGAAGGCAACCACGGCGAGGATGTGAAGGAGCAATATTTCTACCTCGACAGCACGCCCACTCACTCGTACATGAAGCACCTGTACAAGTATCCGCAGCGGGCTTTTCCCTACGCCGACCTAGTGAATACCAATGCCCGCCGCAGCCGAGAGGAAGCAGAATACGAACTGCTCGACACGGGTATTTTTGACGAAAACCGCTATTGGGACGTGTTCACGGAGTACGCTAAAGCGGGCGAGCGCGATATTTTGGTGAAAATAACGGCCCACAACCGAGGCCCTGAAGAGGCCGAATTGGTGCTGCTGCCCACGCTCTGGTTCCGCAACCTATGGTCGCCGGGGCTGGAAGAAAAACCGGTCATCCGGCAGGGTGATGGCGACTTTGTCGTGGCAACCAGAAACGAAGCCAGCACCTACCGCCTCTACTTTGAGACACCAGAGCGGGTGCTTTTTACCGAAAACGAAAACAACACGGAGCGGATCTGGGGCCAGCCCAACGCCACGCCATTTGTCAAAGATGCTTTCCATAAAGCAGTGACAGAGAACGATTTCGAGTGGATTTCGGAGAAAACGGACGGCACCAAATGCGCTCCGCTCTACCGCCTGCGTGTAGCGGCAGGGCAAAAAACCGAAATCCGCTTGCGCTTGACAGGAACACCAGCAGAGGCGAAACAGCCTACGGGAAAAAAAGCCGCCGCCGCTGCGTTCAAAGACTTCGATGCGGTGTTTGCCTTGCGGCAAGCGGAGGCCGATGAGTTCTACGCGCCATTTGCGGAAGCGAAAAAAGGGGGTGACAAGAGTGCAGATTTGGTAAACATCCAGCGGCAAGCCTTTGCTGGTATGCTCTGGTCAAAGCAGTACTACCACATCGACATTCCGCGCTGGCTCAATGGCGACCCTGGCCAGCCGCCGCCGCCTGAAAGCCGCAAAACGGGCCGAAACAGCCACTGGAACACGCTGAACAACGAGGACATCATCTCCATGCCCGACAAGTGGGAGTACCCCTGGTACGCGGCTTGGGACTTGGCGTTTCACTGTGTGCCGCTGGCGATGGTGGATCCGCAATTTGCTAAAAATCAACTGATTCTCTTCCTCCGCGAGTGGTACATGCACCCCAACGGCCAGTTGCCTGCCTACGAGTGGGCTTTCGGCGACGTGAACCCACCGGTACATGCTTGGGCATGCTTGCAAGTCTATAAAATGGAGAAAGCACAGGGCGGCGTTGGCGATGTCAAGTTCCTGAAACGGGTGTTCCAAAAACTGCTGCTCAACTTCACCTGGTGGGTGAACCGCAAGGATGCGAAGGGCAACAACGTGTTTGAGGGCGGATTTTTGGGACTGGACAACATCGGCGTGTTCGACCGCTCAAACCAAGTGCCAGGCGGCGGCCACCTTGAGCAGGCCGACGGCACGGCTTGGATGGCGATGTACTCCCTGAATATGTTGGAAATGGCCCTCGAAATCGCGCAGCACGATGACTCGTTCGAGGACGTGACGACCAAATTTTTTGAGCACTTCGTGTACATCGCCGATTCGCTCAACCGCATCAGCGCTGGCTGGACGGGGGCCTGGGACGAAGAGGAGGGTTTTTTCTACGACGTGCTGGCTTTACCCGGTGATCGGTACATTCCGCTGAAAGTCAGGTCATTGGTGGGACTTTCTACACTGTTCGCAGCATTCCACCTGCCCAAAACGCTGCTCGATAAACTGCCAGACTTCGCCATTCGGCTGCGCTGGTTTCAGCAGTACCGCAAGGACAACGGCGAGTACCTCGTCATCGAAGAAAACGACGGAGGCTTGCTGCTGTCGCTCATTCCGCCCGATCGTTTGCACCGTCTCCTGCACGCCATGTTGGATGAAAACGAGTTCCTGTCGCCTGGCGGCATCCGCTCTATCTCGAAGGTACACGCGGAGGGCTACTCGGTGCATATTGAAGGCGAGGACTACGGGCTGCGCTATGAGCCAGCGGAGAGTTCAACCGGGCTGTTTGGCGGCAACTCCAACTGGCGTGGACCGGTATGGATGCCGATGAATTACCTGCTCATCCAGTCGCTGCGCGAATACCATGCATTCTACGGAACCGATTATCAGGTGGAATACCCGACCTATTCGGGCAACAACATCTCGCTCAATGAGGTAGCAGACGGGTTGGCAGAACGCTTGGTGTCGCTGTTTCAAAAGGACGAGCGGGGCCGTAGGCCGGTGAACGGCGACATGGGTATTTTTGCTGAAAACCCTGATTTTCAAGACCTTGTTTTGTTTTATGAATACTTCCACGGCGACACTGGGCGTGGCGTGGGGGCGAGCCACCAGACGGGCTGGACGGGTGTAGTGGGGGCGCTGGTGGGGTGAGTTTTACTGGTGATTGGGAGGATTTGGTGATCCCGAAACAAAATCGGGACAGGTCTTGACAACCAAGCAGTTGATCTCAGAAAATGACAAAACCCGTCGTTAAACAGTACAGGTGCCTGCGTGAGGCTCTGCCTCGCGCAGGCATTTTTTCGCCTTTGTAACCTGCGTAAACTTCCGCCCCCGGCAACACCCAGACTTTTGTGCTGTAAAATTTAAACCTACAGCACACACATGACGGGTAAAAACGCCACCTCAGCCATCTCTGAACAAACCCTGCACCTGCTCACGCAGCTGACTCCCGAACAGTACGCCCAGCCGATGCAGGTGTTTCACGGCGCGACGCTGGGCCAACATTTTCGCCATATTTTGGAGTTCTACGTCTGCCTGCTGGACGGTACGTTGACAGGTGTGGTGGACTATGGGAGCCGCCGCCGCCAGCAATTGTTGGAGACCGACCCGCAAGCCGCCGCTTCGCTGTTTGAAGTTGTGGCTGCGGGCATCCAGCGCCTCGACGAGCACGAGCCGCTGACCACCATGAGCGAGTTCAGCAATGCGGCTTCGGCCATCCGGCCCAACTATTCTTCCTCGGTTGGGCGCGAACTGATGTATGCTTACGACCACGCTGTTCACCACTTGGCGCTCATCCGTATTGGCTTGGAGAGCGCATTTCCAGACATTGTTTTTGAAGAAAACCTCGGTGTCGCGCCTTCCACAGTGAAGTGGCGCGAACAGCGAGCAGCAGCCTTGCAAGAAGCGTAAACGCCCATGCCCTCCACCCTCTACCCTCCACCCTCTGCCCTCTACCCTCCACCCTACGTTATGATAACTTCTTCTAAAACAGGCTCTTTTGAGGAATTGACCTCCAAAGAATGGCTCGTGACCAACGGCCTCGGCGGCTATGCCTCGTCGAGTATCGTGGGAGCCAACACCCGCCGCTACCACGGGCTGCTGGTGGCCGCGCTCAATCCGCCCACTGGCCGCATGGTGTTGGTATCGAAGGTGGATGAGAGCATCATGCTCCACCGCGACCACAGCATCGGGCTGTCGAGCAACCGCTACCCCGGCACAGTTTTCCCTGAAGGCTTCCGGTACTTCAAATTTTTTGAGCGAAAACCGTTGCCGCGAATCAAGTTCGAGGTGAGCGACTGCCACTTGCTGAAAACCGTGTTCATGCCGCAAGGCTCCAACACGACGGTGGTGGAGTACGAAAATACGGGGACGAACGCTTACCAACTGCGCCTGCGCCCGCAATTTGTACACCGCGATTACCACAGTTTTTTCCGGGAAGACTACACTTTCGACTACTGGATGCAGCGTCAGGAAGGGCACTTCACGGTGTACGCGCACTACGGCGCACCGCCGCTGCACGTCGCTTTTTCGAGGGGAAACTTTGTGGAAGACCGCCAGTGGTACAAAAATGTGGAGTACGACCGGGAGCAGGAGCGCGGCTTCGACCACCGCGAAGACTGCTTCGCGCTGGGCCACATCGAGTGTACGCTGCGCCCCGGCGAGCGGGTATCGCTCACGTTCTCGACAGAGGAAGCGATGATGGCCACCGACCCTGAGCAACTGTTGAATACAGAAATCGAGCGGCTGGCCGCACTGCCGGGCGCGGATTCTGACGACGCTTTTTTCCGCGACTTGGCGCTGGCTGCCGACCAATTTATCGTGCGGAGGGCGAGCACAGGAAGCCATTCAGTCATCGCGGGCTACCACTGGTTTACCGACTGGGGGCGCGACACGATGATCGCGATGCGCGGCCTGACCATCGCGCTGGGACGGCACGAGGAGACGCGCGGCATCGTCCGTTCTTTTCTCCGGCACCTCGACCGGGGGATGTTGCCCAACCGATTTCTCGACCGCACGGAGGACGAGGTGGAGTACAACACGCTGGATGCTACGCTGTGGCTATTCGTGGTGCTGTACGAGCATTACCAGAAAACCTATGACTTGGATTTTATTGCGGAGGTGTTCCCTCGGCTGATAGAAATCCTTGATTTTCAGATGAAAGGAACGCGCTACAACATCCACGCTACCGAAGAGGGCTTCCTCTCGGGCGGCGAGGGCCTCTCGCAACTGACTTGGATGGATGCTCGCATCGGCGACCATGTGGTGACTCCTCGACAGGGCTGTCCGGTAGAGATTCAGGCGCTGTGGTACAACGCGTTGCGCATCAGCCAGCATTTCAGCGGTCTGCTACAGGCAAATAGCAAGGAGCCAACGGCAAATAGCAAGGGGCAAATGGCAAATAGCCAACAGCCAGCGGTCAATAGCAAGGGGCAAGGGGCAAATAGCCAACAGCCAACGGCCAATAGCAAGGAGCCAACAGCCAACAGCCAACAGCCAACGGCATTAGTGCAGCCTTTCGAGGTGTATAAGGCGGTGGCCGACAAGTTGGAGCGGAATTTTCGCAACCACTTTTGGCATCCTGACGGCTATCTCTACGATGTGGTGGTGCCGCACAAAGAAAAAGACGCTGCCATTCGCCCCAACCAGATTTATGTGGTGAGTCTGCCCTTCGCGCTGCTCTCGCAAGAGGAGGAACACCGCGTAGTGGAGACAGTGCGGCAGCACTTGCTGACGGACTATGGGCTGCGCTCGCTGTCGCCCGATTCGCCCGATTTCAGACCGATGTACGCGGGCGGCCCTGCGGAGCGCGACTCGGCTTATCATCAAGGCACGGTGTGGCCGTTCCTGTTGGGCGAATATGCTACGGCGCGGTTGAAAACGCAAAAGTGGTCGACTCAAGCGGTGCAGGAG
>JAYSUY010000938.1:0-8801 GCA_043718855.1 Saprospiraceae bacterium
GATGACAGGATTAAATCATTCAAAATCAATTCGTTGTGCCGTTGTGCCGTTGTGTGAAATCAAAATGTCCACTACTCATACTGCGCCTTTGCGAGAAAACTACGGATGGACTCAATGCCCACACACACACTTCTGCTCGTGGCAAGTGTGCCGCATCCCCGCCCCGCTGCTCGTCTGGCTGCCTGGCATCTCGAACCAAAACTTGCCGCGCTTCCGGTCGTAGTTGCCCACCTCGTTCAGCGTCTCGGAGTCGTACAGTCGACCGTTCACCATGACGTAACGAATTGACTCAGAGTTCTTGATGTCGTCCAGTGGGTTGCGGTCCAGCACGATCAGGTCGGCGAGTTTGCCGACGGCGAGCGAGCCGATTTCCTTGTCCAAGCCGAGGTATTTGGCTCCGTTGAGCGTGGCGCAGCGCAGGGCTTGCAGGTTGGTCATGCCGCCCTGCTGGAGCATCCAGAGTTCCCAGTGCGCCCCCAGTCCGTTGAGTTGGCCGTGTGCGCCGAGGTTGATGTTCACCCCTGCGTCTTGCAGTTTTTTGCAACTCTGGCTCACGAGGATGTGGCCGTTTTGGTACTCCTCCTCCGGGGCCATCGTGCGGTGGCGGCTGCGCTCGTCGAGGATGTGTTTTGGGGTAAAATTGAGCAGCGGCTTTTTCTTCCACACCTCCGAATTTTGGTACCACTGGTACTCGCCGTTGAGGCCGCCGTAGTTCACGATGAGCGTCGGCGTGTTGTGCGCCCCGGTTTTCCCCCACAACGTCACCACGTCGTTGTACAGCGGCGCTACGGGGATGTTGTGCTCCACACCCGTATGACCGTCAACGACTTGTGTCAGGTTATGGTGAAAAAACGAGCCGCCTTCTGGCACCACCAGCATCTTCAGTTCGCGGGCGGCGGCGATGACCTGCTGCCGCTGTTCGCGGCGCGGCTGGTTGTAACTTTTTACGGAAAATGCCCCCCACGCCTTGGTGCGGCGCAGCGCAGAGCGGGCATCGTCGAAGGAGTTGATGGGCGCTTTGAAATCGCCGTCGGCCCCGTAGATGATGGTGCCGGTGCTGAACAGGCGCGGCCCCACCATGCGCCCTGATTTGAGCATCTCGGCGTTGCTGAACGCCATCTCGGAATTCACCGAAGGGTCGTGCTGCGTGGTCACGCCGTAGGCCAGTTGGGCGTAATATTCCCACTGCTTCTGCGGGTTGAGGCCGTAGCGGAAGTTGCCGGGGTGGGCGTGTACGTCCACGATGCCGGGCATGATGGTCTTGCCGGAGCAGTCCACGATTTTAGGGTTGTTCACCCGAAAACGCGCAGCCTGATATTCCGACTGCGAACCCACGAAGGTGATTTTGTTGCTTTCCACCACCACCACGCCGTTCTCGATCACGCGGTCGCCCTCCATCGAGATGATGCGGCCACCTTCCAGCACGAGTGCGCCTTCGGGGGCATCGGCTTTCAGGGTCAGGCCGATTTTCAGGCCCGCGTCGGGCAGCGCAGGCAGAGAGTCAGGCGCGCCGGGCAGGTAGGCGAAGCGATCTTTCAGGTTGATGGTGAAATACTCGTCGCCCAGCGTGTAGTGCAGTTTTTGGGAGTCGCCGCTCCAGTGCAGGTTGTAGCCCGCGTCGCGGCTCACGCAGGTGATGGGCACGGATTTGGTGTCGGCGCTCAGGTCGAGCGGCTTGCCGATTTGCGGGAACGCGCAGATGTATGTCTTGTGCAACTCAATGAAGGCCAACCACTTGCCGTTGGGAGAGACGGTGAAGGAGTGGCCGTATTTCGACTTGACGTGTACCCGCTCGTCCTTGCCGTTGAGGTCGTAGGATTTTAGGGACTTGTCCAACGCGCCGAAAAGTGCGCCGCCGGTTTGGACAAAAATACGGGTGCCGTCGGGGGAGAAGCGGGGGTTTTCGCCGTCGGCGGTGACAAACTTGTACGGCGAAACACCAGTTTCGTCGGTATGCACTGGGCCTGACGGAATTGGTTTGCTGATGTCCACAGTATAGATACCCGGCTTGTCGGTCAGGGAAGGCCCCATTTCATCGTCGCCGTCTTGGATGCGGAACACGAGTTTTTTGCTATCGGGGGAAAAGGAGGGGGTGCGGAAAATGCGGCCCCACCCCAACCCGGTATCAAAACCAGGAGGAATTGTGACTGAACTTCTGATGGCGGCATTCTTTACACTAATCTGGCCCTTTGTTTCATCATTCCAGGTTACATACGCGATGCTGTTTCCATCGGGTGAAAAGGTTGGCTCAGATTGGGTGTCAAAACTCTCCTTCCAACCCATGCTTTTGGGTTCCATAAGCCCTGTGTAGTCACTAAAACATTCAAGGGTTCCATTAGGCAAAATTTTCTTGTACACTCGGCCTGCTGCACTGAAAACCAATGTTTTGCCATCCGGCGAAGTCATAGCATGGCGCACTGCTTTGGCCGTAAATTCCTTTTCAAAAACCTTGTTCTCAAAACGGAGTGTCTCAGCGACTTTGGTTTTGACATTGCAGGTGAAAGGCACTTCGCTTAGTGCGGGGGAATTCATTTTATCAGTTGAAAAAATCGGAAGAATGAAGTTTACTTTCTTCATTTTTCCTCCCGCCCAAATCATAATCCCTCTCTTGTCTGGCATCCACGCAAACCCCGGATAGCACCCAAACACCGTCCAAGCCTCCTGCTGGTCTTTGTCCAAGCCGTCGTAAATCGGGTACTCCAGGCCGCTTTCCAAGTTGCGGACGCACAGGACAGTTTTCGTGTAATCGCGGCGCACAAACGCCAGCCACTTGCCATCGGGCGAAATCTCCGGGCGGCAAGCCCCGCCGGAGCCACCAGTCACGTCCTCGATTTTTCCCTCCACGCGGTCGTAGCGGCGGATGGCGAAAATCTGGGTGTTCGGGTTTTTGTTGTACTGGAAAAAGCCGCCGCCGTACATGTCCTCCGAGTAGTAAATGTAGCGTCCGTCTGGGCTGACGCTCGGCTCATTCACGTCCTGCTGGTCGTTTTTGCGCTTCGTGATTTGGATGCCGCTGCCGCCCGTGTGGTGATACATCCAGAGTTCGCCTGCTCCGAGGCTGCGCTGGCTGGTGAAGTGCTTGCGGGCTACAAGGTATTCGTTGTCAATCCATTCGGCATTGTTGAGCAAGTTGAAACTCTCTTTCGTGACCTGCTTTGGGTTCTTGCCGTCAGCGTCCATGATCCAGATGTTGTCGCCGCCGCCTGCGTCGCTGGTGAACGAGATGCGCTTGCCGTCGGGCGAAAAACGCGGCTGCACCTCCCAGGCTAAGCCCTGCCGAAGCGGGGTGGCCGTTCCGCCCGCGATGGGCATGGTGTACAGGTCGCCGAGCATATCGAACACGATGGTTTTGCCGTCAGGGCTTACGTCGAGGCACATCCAGGTGCCTTCGGAGGTGCTGAATTCCACGTCTTTGTACGGCATGCCACCGAGGCTGGGGTTGGATACGTCCCACTTGGGTTTTTCTTGTGAAAAAAGCGAGAGGGTAGGGAGGAGGGAGAGGGTGAGTAGGAGGAAGCGCATGGTTGAAGAATTTTTTTTCGAGCGGCATAAGTACCTGTTTTTGGGGAATCGCTGGAAAAGTTAGACAATGAGGTGTCGGCACGGGGCGAGTGGTTACTCGGATTTGCTACCTTCGCAGGACAAAACTTACCGCATTGTCATGGCTTTCAGAAAATACACGGAGATCGGCGACGTGCTGGTGGCCTTCGATCTGAACTACGAGTCGAAGGTATTTCTCACCGCTGCATCCCGCCCAGCACCCGCGCTGCTGCACGACGAGATCAACTATGTGCTGGCCAAACTGCCCTACCAAGCCTCGGAGGCCGCCATCGGCGAGATGATCATTTTTCCCATTCTGAAATCCGTGTGGCGCGACTTCGACGAGCGGCTCATGCTCTGGAGCCACAAGAGCATCAAGCACTCGAAGGACTTGGGCGGTGTGCCCGATTACCTCATCGCTCGCCAATCGAAACGCGGCAAAGTGGTGCTCGACAAACCGCTGCTGGCCGTCGTGGAAGCCAAAAAAGACGATTTTCAGGGCGGCTGGGCGCAATGTGCCCTGGAGATGTACACCATGCAACAGATCAATGGCCAGCCGGAAACCCCCATTTTCGGCATCGTTTCCAACGGCGACCAATGGGAGTTCGCCTGTTTGCAAAAAAAGACTTTGACTCAAATGCCGCTCTTCCTCTCGCTCGTGCCGCTCGATTCGGTGTACGCTATGCTCTACGCAATTTTGGAACTCTGCGCTCATCACGCCGACAAAACCGACTCCTGACCCATGCGCATCGGTCATATTGACCACCACATTCCGCACATTGACCACATTCCGCACATTGACCACATTCCGAATCGGCCTTCTCGGCTACGGCAAAATGGGCCGGGCCATTGACTCCATCGCCGCCGAGCACGGCATCGAAATCGCTTGGCGCATCGGACACAGCAACCGCGCCGAGCTTACGCCCGACCTGCTCCAGCAGGCCGATGTGGTGATCGAGTTCAGCCGCCCGGAGGCGGCTTTCGACAACGTAAAATTTTGCTTAGAAAACGGCATCCCAGTCGTGAGTGGCACCACCGGCTGGCTGGAACATTTGCCGGAGGCGGAAAAACTATGCCTCGCCACAGGCGGCGCGATGCTCTGGGCCTCCAATTTCAGCGTGGGCGTAAACCTGTTTTTTGCCCTCAACCGCTACCTCGCCCGCTTGATGAATGACCGCCAGGAGTACGCTCCCTCGGCCACCGAAATCCACCACATCCACAAATTAGACGCGCCCAGCGGCACCGCTTTAACGCTTGTCAATGAGTTGATTGCGCAGGTGGAGCGCGTTTCGGGCTACGATATGAATCTGCCTGCCGACCAATCACCAATCACCAATCACCAATCACCCATCACCATTACCTCCCTGCGCGAAGGCGAAGTCCCCGGCACCCACATCATCCGCTGGGGCTGTGCGATGGACGAGATCAGCATCGAGCATCGGGCGCACTCGCGCACGGGTTTTGCCAGTGGCGCAGTGCTGGCGGCACGGTGGATAGTGGGCAAGCAAGGTGTGTTTTCGATGGGGGATGTGCTGGGGATTTAATATTCATCACCCCCTCCGCACAGACAGCCCATAGTGCGACCCCACGGGCATATCGATCCAGATGCGCAGCACACCGCCCACCTGCTCTGTTGAAATGCCGAAATCGATGTGCCGCTGATTGTTGTAGCGGAAGCGGGTGCCACTTGCTTCGAGTTCAAAATTCGTTTTGCTCGACAGGCACTCCGGGAACTGATCGCTGGTGAAAACTTCCAGTGTATCGCCCTTTTTTAGCAAAAAAAATGAGGCCATTGTGGTACCCACATCGACCACCACCTTGCACATCCCTCCATTGAGGGCAAAATAGCGACGATTCGTATCGATTGGGTCGGCATATATCGCTTGGGCCTCAGGAGGTGTTTTTTGGCAAAGATTGCGCTCGTCGTTGCCTGTGACGAGCGGTGCAGTGCTGAACTGGAAATGTAGGCCGCTGGTGGCAGCGGTCGGGGCAGACGCAGGTGGAGTCGGGGACTGACCACAGGCCCAAAAAAAGGTGAGTACGAGGAGGGTAAGTATACGCATGCGTACTGATGAGAGACTTTGCACAGGATGTCCACATCCGGTGGCGAACAAATGAATTGCCGGATGTGGACACCCGATATGCATGAAAATCCACCGACCTTCGCCCTCACTATGACACTCAACGAACGCCTCGACCTGCTCGCCGAACTCGGCCATTACCTCCGCGAAACCCCCGATGCTGACCTGCAAACCGCAGTGTATCAGTCGTATATCGAGAACCCCTGGTTCACGGAAGCCAATCAGCACCAAGCCCTGCGGGCCATCGCCGATGCCCTGCTCGACCGGGAAAAATTGGCGGCTTGGGTGGCCCAGTATCCCATCGGCAGCCATCAGCACCCGCAAAAAACCGTCGGCCTCATCATGGCTGGCAACATCCCGTTGGTGGGTTTTCACGATTGGCTCTGCGTGTTCGTGGCCGGTGAGCGGGCGAAGGTAAAACTGTCTGAAAAAGACCGGCACTTGTTACCGCATTTGGTGCGAAAAATGGGTGAGTGGGCGCACGAATCGTGGGAGTACACCGAGTTTGTGCCAGAGGGCGAGCCTCTGCGCGGTTTCGATGCCGTCATCGCCACGGGCAGCAACAACACGGCCCGCTACTTCGAGGAGTATTTTGCCAAATACCCGCACATCATCCGCCGCAACCGCAATGCCGTAGCCACTCTGAGTGGTGCCGAAAGCCAAGCCGACCTCCTCGCGCTGGGCCGCGACGTGTTCAGTTACTTCGGTCTCGGCTGCCGCAACGTCAGCAAACTCTACGTCCCGCACGGCTACCAGTTCGACGCGCTGCTCGAAGCCCTGCACGAGTACCGCGAACTGGCGATGCACAACAAGTACAAAAACAATTTCGACTACAACTTCACGCTCCTGATCCTCAACATGATACCGCACCACAACAACGGTTGTGTGCTGCTCAATGAGAGTGCTTCGCTGGCCTCGCGCATCGCTTCGCTCCACTACGAGTACTACGGCGATCTGGGCGAACTGGATGACCTGCTGGCTGCTCGCCGCGACGAAATCCAGTGTGTGGCGAGTATCTTGCAACTCCGTGATTTTCAATCGCTGCGCTTCGGAACAACCCAAGAGCCGGGCCTCGCTGATTACCCTGACGGGGTGGATGTAATGCGGTTTTTGTGTTGAAGTGTCATTCCGTAGGAAATCGGCCACATTTCGGTGTATGCCTCGTCCCGTGCCTCCTTTGTCATCCCGCAGGGAACCGTCTACATCGCTCGCGCTGTCTCGTTTTGAGGAAAATTTTCACGACATACGCGAGTGGCGTATACGGTGCCTGCGGGATGACAAGGCGGCATGTTCCGAGATGTAGGCGATCGGTTTTTGAAAAAAAACGCACCCTGTGCAACCCGCCGAAACCCGCCTTGTCTCTGTTGCCGCCTACTCCAGATTTCTTCCTACTCACCACTTTTCACATCTTTCTTTCGTCATGAGAACAGTACTTACCATTCTGGCCGCAGCATTCCTGCTGATGCCCTGCGGCGCATCGCTTTTTGCCCAACAAGTAAATGCCGCGCCCGGCGGCGACAAAAAAATCGTCATCACCAAGCGCAGCACCGATGCGGATGGCTCGGAAGTGACCGAGACGATTGTGAAAAAAGGCAAGGCTGCCGAAAACTTTGATGTGGATCAGTACATCCGCGAAAACCGCTCCGACAAGGTGCAGGTGGAGGTGCGGGTGGAAAGTGCTGATGAGCAGCGCAACGTCCGCCGTTCCTACAACCGCTCCTACAACCGCAGCGACAACCAAGATGACAACGACGATGAGGATGACAACGACGAGGTTTGGGGAAACAAAATCGGCCAAGCGCTGGCTTGGACTTCCTGCGACAACAACCGCGCTTTCCTCGGTGTGGAGGAAGACAGCGATGAGGACGAGAACGCCGACGGCTTGGTGGTGGAAATCACACGCAATTCTGCAGCCGCCAAAGCCGGCTTGAAAACCAACGACATCATCCTGAAAATCAATGATCAAGCCATCAACGAGTGGGATGATTTGACTCGCTTCATCGACAAGGCCAAGTCGGGCGACAAGGTGCGCATCGCTTACCGCCGCAACGGCAAAGACGCTACGGCTGAAGCCACCCTCACCACCCGGAAGGATGTAAAATGCGATGAGAACGCGGCCAAAAAAGGCTTTTTCGGCGTGTCGGAAGACGATGATGACGAAGATAAGCCGGGCGTTCGCGTCAGCATCACCAAAAACTCAGGTGCGGAGAAAGCGGGTCTGAAAGACGGCGACCTGCTGCTCCAACTCAACGATACGGAACTGAAAGACTGGGAAGACATCAGCGATTTCATGGCAGAAACCGTGTCGGGCGACAAGGTGCGCGTCACCTACGAGCGCGGCGGCAAGCGCAACACCGCCGAAGCTACGCTGGGCGAACACAAATCTTGGGACTGGAGCGATTGGAAAAACAACAATCAAAACTGGAGCGACTTCAGCATGAACTCCCGCGAAAAACCGGCTTGCCTCGGTGTGTACACCGGCGCGGCCAGTGTCGGCGAAACGCAAGGCGCGCAGATCAGCAGTTTTACCAAAGAATCGGCTGCTCAGGAGGTTAACATGCTCGAAAGCGACCTCATCACCACCGTCAACGGTACCCGAGTGATGGGCCACAATGACCTTTGGAACGAGATTGCCAAGTATAACCCCGGCGACAAGGTGAAGGTGGAATACCTGCGCGGCACCGAGACGCGCAACATCGAAGCGACGCTGAAGGCTTGCAAGGACAACTCTGCACAGGTGATCATCAACGAAACCAACAAGGAAGGCGACAACCAGAGCCGCCGCTTTTTCACCTGGAACTGGGACGAAAACGCCAAAAAACAGATGCGCGAGAGCCGCGTCATCACCATCCACCGCGGCGAAGGGGATACGGAAAAAGCGAATCCGGCCCCGGCCCCTGCTGCTGCTGACCGCAAATTAGTGCTTCAGTCGTTCCGTGCTTACCCCAACCCGACGCAAGGTCAAGTCACCATCGAGTTCCGGGGCGAGCCGGTGCCGACCGTCCTCTCGCTGTTCGACCTCAGTGGCCGACAACTCTTTCGTGAAGAACTCAACGCTTTCGACGGCGCATACAACCAGCAGTTCGACCTCTCGGAATATGCCAAAGGCACCATCCTGATTCAGGTGTTGCAGGGCGACAAGGTGTACACCGAGCAGTTGGTGGTGAATTGAGGTAGTGG
>JAYSUY010000939.1:0-3124 GCA_043718855.1 Saprospiraceae bacterium
TTCGATACCGATCAGGAGGGTATCTTTTTTGGTCGCGACAAGGACATCGCCCAGCTCTACAAGCGCATCCGGCTGGAGCCGCTGGTGGTGCTGTCAGGCAAGTCGGGCAGCGGAAAAAGTTCGCTCATCAACGCAGGCATCGTGCCCCGTGCGCTGGAAGACGGGCGTTTCGACCCCATCCGAGTGCGCTTCAACGCTTGGGCCGAAGGGTTGGACAACGCCTCGCCGTTGCAGACCGCGCAACGCTCCATCCGAAAGGGAAAAAACTCGGCCGATACGTTTTTAGACAAAATCATAGCCGACGAGGACACGCTCTGGCACGACATGAAGGAGCACCAGATGCTGCACATGGCCCAGGAGCAGGGACTTCTGCTGCTCTTCGATCAGTTTGAGGAGCTGTTCACTTATCCAGAAGACCAGATACTGGCGTTCCGCCGCCAATTGGCCGAAGCCATGTTCACCACCGTGCCACAGCGCTACTGGGACGTGCTGGAGCGGCACTCGGCGCAAGGCGCGCCTTCTCTCGACGACCGGGAGATGCACCTGCTGCAAACACAGCCTTCGGTTAGGATAGCCCTCACCATCCGCTCCGACCGTTTGCACCTGCTGCAGCGCATCAACGACTTCATCCCCATCAACCTGAAAGATTGCTTCGATCTGGGGCCGCTGGACGAGGCCGCCGCCACAGAGGCCATCCGGGAGCCAGCCGCCCTGCCCGCCACAGCCGAAGGCTTCGACACCCCATCTTTCCACTATCACCCCAGCGCGCTTGACAAAATACTCGACTTCCTGACGGACAACGGCACCGACCGCATCGAGACCACACAGCTCCAGATCGTGTGCCACTCCATCGAGCAGCGCGTGACCGACCGGCACGTACAGCCTGGCGCAGCCCGAAACGGCAATGCCAGCCAGCAGCCTTCGACAGCCGAGGGTGCGGCGATCACGATATACTCCGAAGACATCGGCGACCTCGGGGCCATCATCAACGAATACTACGACGACAAGATCGCGCTCATACCCGACCCTGCTCAGCAGCAAGCCGCCCGGCTGCTCATCGAGGACGGCCTGATCCTCGAAGAGGAAGAGCGCCGCCTCAGCCTGTACGAAGGCCAGGTCACGCGCACCTACGGGGTCACGCTCGATACGCTCCGCCTGCTGGTGGACAGTCACCTGCTCCGAGCCGAGCCGAGCATGCAGGGCGGCTACACCTACGAACTCAGCCACGACACGCTGGTGCGCCCGGTGCTGGAAGCGAAGGAGGAGCGGATGGAGCAGGAAAACTCACGGAAGGCCGAACAAGCACGGCACGAGCAGGAAGAATTGCTGCGCAAAGAGCAGATGCGCAGCCAACGCGCCCAGCGTGCCGCACTCACCATGACTATCTTGGCCGCTGCGTCTGTGATTTCGCTCATTGCGGCGGTGTGGCTCTTTTTTGATGCAAAAAAATCGGAAGCGACGGCACTGGCCGCGCGTGACGAGGCCACTCTGAACCTCAAAAAATCGCAGACCACCGAGCGCGAGCGCCTCAAACAAGATGCCCGCATCTACATGAACGCCCACTTGTTCAGAATGGCCCTCAACACCCTCAGCCAGGTCGATCCGGTGGTGGTGGACGAAGAGACTAGGGTCATGCTCAACAAATGCAACACCGATATGCACCTGCCGCATACAGACTGACCGCCGGGCAAGCCCTACTTCCACACACTGCCGCCCAACAGCCGGCACCGACAATTCCTCCACCATGAGAAACAATTCTACCGCCACATACCTCGCCTTTTTTTTCTTTACCCTCCTGAGCAACAGCCTGTTCGGTCAAGCGGAGCACGATTGCGACAACTGTGCCTGCATCCTGACTCACGCACAAGCGGCGCTGGGGGCCAAGAAGTACACCGCTGCCATTGACCTGTACAATGCGGCCAAAATCTGCGATCCCGCCATTTTTCAGGCCATGAACGAGAAGATCAAGCGAGCGGTGGGGCTGCTGAAACTTGACCTCCAGCGGGCCGAAGAGGCCCGTGACCGGGCGCTCCGGCTGGAGCGGATGGCCAATACGGAGCGGGCTGCAAAAGTGGCCGCACTGGACGACCTCCGAAAAACTTCCCAAAAAATAGAGGAGAGCAACCGAGAACTGGACGCGGTGAACGGCGCATTTGCCAACAGCGTGAAAGCCCTGCAAGTGGCTCGCACCGACCCGACCGCCGGGCTGCGCATGGCCGAGCGCGCCAGCCGGATGTTCCCCAAAAAGATGGCCGCCACTGCCACCATCGCCATGAGCGAACTGCTCAACGACCCCAGCAAAAATTTTTACAAAAAAGAACTGCGCGGCCACGACAACCAAGTGACCTGTACTGCCGTATCGCCCGACGGCCAATGGATACTGAGCGGAAGTTTGGACAAAACAGCCATACTCTGGAGTGCCGAAGGGAAAGAACGGCTCACGATCTGGGGCCACCACGACAACGTGAACGCTGTGGCCTTCTCGCCCGACGGCTCCATGATGCTCACCGGAAGCACCGACCAGACCGCAAAACTTTGGGACATGGAGGGCCGAGAACTGATGACTTTTTTCGGCCACCAGAAAGCCGTCACTGCGGTCGCATTCGACCGGATGGGGCAGCGTGTCATCACCGGGAGCAACGACCGTACCGTGAAAATCTGGGACCTGAGCGGAAAATTGTTGCTGAGCATCCTGCACCCCGAGGTGTGAACGCTGTAGCCGTGTCGCCCGATGGGCGGAGGCTGCTGGTGGGCTGCCAAGACCGCACGGCCCGCATCTGGAACCTCGACACTGGCGAAGCGGGCACTGTGCTGGCCGACCACAAAGACGAGGTGCTGGCCGCCTTCTTCCTCACCGACGACATCGCAGTGACCGGGAGCCGAGACGGCACCGCCAAGCGGTGGGCCATAGCCCGGCAGGAAGTGCTGACTACGTTTGTCGGCCACAAAGATGCCATCATGTCCATAGCCGTCAGTGCCGATGGCAGCCAACTGCTATCGGGCAGCCGCGACGGCAGCGCCATCATCTGGGACATCTACGACGGTTATGCGCTGAAGACTTTTTCGACCGATGCGCCCATCCGCTGCGTGGCTTTTATGTCCAACGACCAATCGGTGCTGACAG
>JAYSUY010000940.1:0-3124 GCA_043718855.1 Saprospiraceae bacterium
ACTTCAAACTTCAAACTTCAAACTTTCACCCGCCGTAGCCATAGCGAAGGAGGGTCAAACGCTCCCCCCCGTCACTATCCGCGATGCCCGTTTCGAGCAGACCGGCTACACTGCTTGGCGGGCCGATACACTGCCCGTTCAATCGGTTATTTCGTTGGCCGACAGGTTGTTGTGGGAAAGTCCGCTCGCCGTGCGGGCCAACGGAGCCGGCACCCTCGCCACCGTATCGGCGCGAGGCGCGGGGCCGTCTCGCAGCCCCGTGTTCTGGAACGGCGTGAACCTGCAAAGCCCCATGAACGGCGTGGTGGACCTCTCGCTGCTACCCCTCTGGCCTGGCGACCGCGTAGAAGTGCGCTACGGCGGACAAAGTGCCGCCCTCAGCAGCGGCGCGATGGGTGGCTCAGTGCTGGTCAGTTCGGACGGAGTGCCTGCGGAGAGCGGTTTTTCGGCGCAAGCCAACATCACGGCGGGCAGTTTCGGGCTGTGGCAAGCGGGTGGCGGCGCAGGTTTTTCGGGAAAAAAATACGCCACTCAGGTACGTGCCGCGTGGCAGCAGGCCGACAACGATTTCCCCTTCCAGAACACCGCTCAGATTGGGCAGCCCAACGTCCGGCAGGTCAATAATTTTGACCGAAAAAGCGACATACAGCAGTACAACCGCTTCATTTTCAACGAAAAAAACGTGTTGCGCACGGCAGTGTGGCACCAGTCGGCGTTTCGTGAAATTCCCCCAGCCATGACTGAGGCCCCCTCCGAAACTTGGCAAGCCGACCGCGCCAACCGCGCTGTGCTGACTTGGGAAAATCGCCCCGACAACCGTTCGCAGTGGCAAACCCGCGTGGCTGCGTTGGATGAGTTTATCGCCTTCCGGTACGCTGGCCGCATCGACAGCAGTCGCTCGCGCACCCTGCTTGGCTCGTCAGAGTACGCCCGCACCGCAGACAGCCGCCTGACTTGGAAAATCGGGGCCAACACCGTGCTGCAATCCGCTCAGGTGGACGGCTACGCCGACAGCAGTCAGTGGTTTCGACAGCGGCGGGCAGGCGCGTTTGGCATGGTGGAGCGGCGTTTTCGCAGGGGGCTACTGTCTGCACTGGTGCGGCAGGAGTGGCTGGCGGGCGAGGCTGCGCCGTTCACTTGGTCGCTTGGCGGGCAGTGGAATTTAGGCCAAAAACAGCCGAATAAAAATAAAAATTGGGGAAAAATATCCTTCCACCTGTCTCGCAATTTTAACCTCCCGACGCTCAACGACCGCTACTGGGCCAACCTCGGTAAGCCCGATCTGCGGGCCGAAAGTGGCCACAGCGCAGATGCTGGCTGGACATGGCAGCACGGCGGTTTTTCTACGGAACTTGTTATTTTTCAATTACTTATTGACGACTGGATTCTCTGGCAGCCGGGCGCAGATGGGATGTTTCGGCCCAATAACTTGCGCAAGGTGTGGAGCCGGGGCGCGGAGTGGCGAGCCGCTTGGCACACCCGCACAGCCAGCGGCTGGCTGTGGAAACTGAGCAGCCGCTACCAGTTCGTGAAGGCCACCAACGCAGCCGTGTACGGCGGCAACGCGGAGGTGCTGCACCGCGAATTGCCCTACACGCCCCGCCACACGGGCGGCCTGACGGTGTTGGCCAGCCGGGGTGGTTTCAGCGGGGCCTACCTGCACCAGTTCACCGGCCCGCGCTTCACGACATCCGACAACGCCTCCGTGCTGCAAGGTTTTTCTACCGGAAATCTGCTCGCGCAGTACGATTTTGTTTTCGGGAAAAACCGAGTGCGCCGCCCGCGACAGCACGTCGGGCTGCTGTTCCGGCTGGAAAACGTGTGGGATTCGCCCTATCAAGTGATTCAGTACCGGCCCATGCCGGGTAGGGCTTGGTCGCTTGGGGTGTCGGTGCGGGGGTGAATCAAATCAACCTGATGACTACGTTCCCCTTTTTGTGGCCCTTGTCCACATATCCGTGCGCTTCCACGATTTGCGCCAAAGGATAAGTCCTGTCAATGACCGCTTTCAGTTTTCCCGCTTCCACCATCTTCTGTAAAAAGTTGACCAGTGCCGCTGTCCCGAACGACACGCCAGAAACCACCTTTTTCTGGCTGGTCAGAGAGAGCCATGCTCCCTGAAGCATGGCAGGAAGCATGGCAGCCCCCAGAATCAAGGTGCCATTTTCTCTGAGCACGGCATTGCAAGAGGAGACCGAGGTCTTGTTCACCGTTTCGTACACGACATCGTACTGCTCACCGGTTTTCGCGAAATCAGTTTTGGTGTAATCAATCACATGGTCGGCACCGATGGATTTTACCATTCCAACATTTGCAGTGCTGCAAACCCCGGTGACTTCCGCCCCGAAATACTTGGCAATCTGCACCGCCGCCGTGCCTATCGCCCCGGAAGCCCCATAGATCAGCACTTTTTGTCCGGGCAGGATATTGGCTTTTTGGAGAAAATATAGGGCCGTTGTGCCACCAAAAGGCAACGCCGCCGCCTCTTCGTGGCTGATGTTGTCGGGTTTTAGAGCCAGTGCCCCGGTTTCGGGCAGGCAGATGTATTCGGCATAGGCTCCAAAATCCAGGGCCGAACCAAAGACGGGGTCTCCAACCTTGAATCGCTGCACGTCTTTGCCCACTGCCTCGATTTCGCCGGACAGCACACCACCTAAAACGGTTTTTCTCGGTTTGAACAGACCGAAGAAAAACCGCACCGCGAAGGGATCGGCTTTCCGAAGTCGGCTGTCCCCGGAGGTGGCGGCTGTGGCATGGATTTTTACCAAGACTTCGTTGCCTTTCGGGCTGGGTTTGGCGATTTCTTTGATCTGGAGTACCTCTGGGGAGCCGTATGCTGCATAGGCTGCCGCCTTCATGGTCAACGTCATTTTTACGATTTTTAAAATTGAGCCACAAAGGTCGGGTTGGTAAAATCGCGGTTCGTTGACTTTAGGTAAGAAGTGGGCGGCAATGAAAAAAGGGAGGCGATGATTTGTGGTCATCGCCTCCCTCCCGTAGTACCTATTTCTGCATGATCCGCTTTCGGGTCGTCACCCGCTAAAGAGTTGGTCTTTGGGATTAATAGGCAAGGTGTAAAAAAGTTCTTTGACCGTCCAGATGTGGTCGGTGATTTGAGCGGCCA
>JAYSUY010000095.1:0-6424 GCA_043718855.1 Saprospiraceae bacterium
GGCCCCGACAACCTTTGGAAAGAAATCAAGGTATACCAGCACTACGCCTATGTGACCTCCGAAGGCGGCCAGGGTGTCCAAATTGTTGACTTGAAAACCCTGCCCAATCCCAACGTGGTCTACCACAGCTACACGGGTACAGGCGGCATTGCCGGGACACTGAACCGAATCCACGCGCTGCACATTGATGTCAAAAAAGGGTTTCTCTACACCTATGGCAGCCAAGACTCTGGCCCGAACGGCACCAACGGTGCGCTTGTACACGACTTGAACACCGACCCTTACAACCCCACATTTGTCGGTAAATACGATGCGCTGGGTTACGTCCACGACGGCTATGTGGACAATGACACGCTCTACGCCTGCCACATCAATGCTGGGCAAATGGCTATGGTGGACATGACAGACAAGGCCAACCCCAAACTGTTGGGCGCGGTGGAAACGCCCTCCAAATTTACCCACAACGCGTGGCTGCTCAGCGATCGCAAGACCGTGCTGACTACCGATGAGCGCCTACCCTCTTTCTTGGCAGCCTACGATGTGAGCGACCCATCCGACATCCGGGAACTGGACCGCATCTCCACAAATGCCGATGGCACCAATTCTGTCGGACACAACACGCACATTCTCAACGACTACGCCATCACCTCGTGGTACACCGACGGTGTGACCATCGTAGATGCGCACCGCCACGACAACCTCGTGCAGGTGGCTCGCTACGACACTTGGGCCTCGCCGGTCAACCTGCAAGATCCTTTTGATGGGTGCTGGGGAGCGTTCCCATATTTTCCCTCTGGCACCATCGTCACTTCCAATATCCCGAGCATCGGAGCAGGCGATGCAGGCTCCTTCAGCGTGTTCACGCCGACGTACAAACGCGCTTGTTATCTGGAGGGTAAAATCCTGAACGGTTGCAACGGCCAGCCACTCACTGGAGCCACGATTCAGATCAACAACAGCACCGACCCGAATACCGCAACGGCTTCCAAAATTACGGGCATCTTCAAAATGGGGCAAGTCACACCCGGCGATTTCACCGTTACCATCAGCAAGTTGGGCTTCAAATCGCAAACCTTGCCCATCAACCTGAAAACCGCCGAAGTGGCCACCATCAACGTGACACTGGAAGCCGAAAACCTCTTCAACGCAACCGCTATTTTGGTGGATGCCACTACCCAACTGCCCATCGCCAACAAGCCTGTGGTATTTGCTGGCACCAGCCAAGCCCTGAAATTGCAGACTGGCGCAAGCGGCGAAGTCGCGCTCAACTGCATATTCGGAGAAACCTACACGGTGGGCATTTGGGGCTATTTGCCAGGAAAAGTCACCATCAGCGCATCGAATCTAGTCAAAATATCCCTCACGTCCGGCTACTACGACGCTTTCGGTGTTGACCTCGGCTGGAAGGCTACGGCCACTGCCAGCGCGGGCTACTGGACGCTGGGTGAGCCGGTGGGTACCAGCCTTCAAGGCAATGCTTCCAACCCAGACCTTGATGTGGCAACCGATGACAATGACCAGTGCTACGTCACTGGCAACGGCGGCGGGCAGCCTGGCACCGACGACGTGGACAACGGTGATGTGACCTTGACTTCGCCCCCCATGCTGCTGGGCAACTTCTCTGATGCGGTGCTGACTTTCGACTACTGGTTTTTCAACGGCGGCGGCGGCGGCAACCCGAACGACCAGTTTCAGGTGAGGGTGGTGAGCAACGGCGTGTCGGCCACTGTGCTGACCCAAGCGGTGCCGCTCAGTGCTTGGCGCAATTCGGGCGACATCCACTTGAAGGATTTTTTCCCCGCCGGCCTCTCCAACGATGTGAAGGTGGAATTTTTCACCGGCGACCAAGCCCCAGGCCATGTGGTGGAAGCGGCAGTAGATGTGTTCAAAGTGGTGCCGCTGGGTTCCAGTTCGGTATCACCCAACTTGCTCGAAGCCGCCCGCTTGGAAGTGTCGCCCAACCCCAGTGCCGACCAGTTTCGCATCCGCTACGACTGGCCCGCCAACGGAACACCCACGCTCGAAGTGCGCAACACACTGGGGCAAATCATAGAAAATCAAGCACTTGGCACCGCCAGCGGCACACTCGACTGTGGTAATAATTGGCCCAAAGGCGTGTACTTCGCTGTGCTGCGCGGCCAAGGGAAACAGAGTGTCGGGGTGAAATTGGTGAAGCAGTAGGCCACAACCACACCGCTACTTGGCTTCGCCAGAAACGGCAACGCCGCGCTTTTTTTCAAAAAGCGCGGCGTTGTCATTTCTGAAAAACCGATGCGGCTCAACGTCCGTCTCCGTCCAGCAAGTTGCCCAGCCCACCGAGGATGCTGCCCTGCTCCTTGCCTCCGGCGGAGCCGTACTGCAAGATGCGAGCAGCCAATCTGCTCACCGGAAGCGACTGGAGCCACACCGTGCCAGGGCCTTGCAGGACAGCGAAAAACAGCCCTTCGCCACCGAACACCATGTTTTTGATGCCCTTCACGAACTGGATGTCGTAGTCCACCCGCTGCGTGAACGCCACGATACAACCAGTGTCCACGCGCAGCGTTTCGCCCACCTGCAACTCGCGCTGCACGATGTAGCCGCCTGCGTGGACGAACGCCATGCCATCGCCCTCCAATTTTTGCATGATGAAGCCCTCGCCACCAAACAGGCCGGTGCCAAGTTTGCGCTGAAACTCGATGCCCACCTGTACGCCCTTCGCGGCGCAGAGGAAGGAATCTTTCTGGCAAATGACCTTGCCGCCCATCTGGGAGAGGTCCATCGCGACGATTTTGCCGGCGTAGGGTGCTGCGAAAGTTGCTCGTTTTTTGCCATTTCCCTGGTTGGTGAAGGTGGTCATAAACAGGCTTTCGCCAGTGAGCATCCGTTTGCCTGCCGACATCAGTTTGCCCAAAAAGCCTTTGTCTTGTCCGCTGCCATCGCCGAAAACAGTGGCCATTTCGATGTCTTCGTCCATGAACATGAAGCTGCCGGACTCAGCGATGACGGTTTCTTGTGGGTCAAGTTCGATCTCGACGCATTGCATTTCTTCGCCGTGAATTTTGTAGTCAATTTCGTGGTTGCGAATCATGGTAATTTAATGTGTTAGTGAATGAGTGGTTGGTCTAGAAAAACAGGTGATAAACGGCCCAAAAGTAAGCTACTCGTTTTCATACTTGGGCTGTCATCCCGAAGCAGGGAGAATCTGGCCGAGCACACAATGGCTGGGTACACTATAAAAAACACATCTCTCCTCAAAAATGCCCCCCCGATTACCAGATTAAGTACCACGACACAAATGTCTCGCAAAGGCGCAGAGGCGCAAAGTTTTGATTTTGAATACTTTGCGCTTCTGCGCCTTTGCGAGATAACCTAAACTAATCTTAGCGAGCCACTTACATTCCGAATCACGCCCAAAATTTTGTCAAACAACCGCCAAAACCACTGCGATCTCCGCCCAAAAAGCGACTTTCGCACCTTCAAACCGTGTCCATCCGCTATACCAAAATGACCACTGATGAAAATGGCGAAATAACCAATAACCCCAATGACGCAATCTTCACCCATGCGCTACCTCCTCCCACTCCTGCTCCTCTGCGCCAATTGCACAAAAAAAACACAAGCTACTCACGCCATGTTCAACTTCAGCATCCCCTTCGAGACCGACCCTAACCGCACCCTCACCTACCACGAGGCCATCGCTTGCTACGAAAAAATGGCGGCGACACACCCGGAAGTTTTCAACTTGACAAAAGTCGGTAGCACCGACAGTGGCGAGCCGCTCCATGTGGCCGTGCTGAACACGGCGGGCGAATTCGATGCCGCCAAAATTCGGCAGTCGGGCCGACGCATCTTGCTCATCAACAACGGAATACACCCTGGAGAACCAGAGGGCATCGATGCTACAGTGATCCTGCTCCGCGCCTATCTCACCCACCCAGAGATGCAGAAACTGCTCGAAAACATGGTCATCGTGGTCATCCCGGTGTACAATGTGGACGGCTGCCTCAACCGCAACTCGTACAGCCGCGCCAATCAGGACGGGCCTGAATCCTATGGCTTCCGGGGCAACGCCCGCAACTACGACCTCAACCGCGATTTCGTGAAATGTGACTCGCGCAACGCCCGCACCTTCAACGAGATTTTCACCCACTGGCTGCCCGATATTTTCGTGGACAACCACACCTCCAACGGTGCCGACTACCAGTACACGATGACGCTCATCGCCACCCAGCACAACAAGTTGGAGGCCCCGCTCGGTCAGTTTTTGCAGGAAACCATGCTGCCCGCGCTCTACGGCGACATGAAAAAACGCAAGTGGGAAATGATCCCCTACGTGGACTCGCCCGCCGAAACGCCCGACTCTGGCATCATCGGTTTCTGCGATCACGGGCGCTACTCCACCGGCTACGCGGCGATGTGGAACACCATCGGTTTTATGCCCGAAACCCACATGCTCAAGCCGTTCAAAGACCGCGTGTGGAGTACCTACGAGTTCATGGATGCCGTGATCAAATTTATAGGTCTGCACCATGCTGACATCGCCCGCGTCCGCGCCGAGGCATGGGAGCGCACCCGCACCAAGCGCGAGTTTGTACTCGATTGGGCGATGGACCAGAAGCAGCACGACAGCATCCCGTTTAAGGGCTACGCGGCCAAGTACAAGCCCTCAGAGGTGAGCAGTTTGCCCCGCCTGTGGTACGACCGCACAGAGCCGTTTGAGAAAAATATCCCGTACTACAACTACTTCAAGCCCTCCGTTACGGTAGAAAAGCCAGCAGCTTACATCATCCCGCAGGCTTGGGAAAATGTGATAGAGCGGCTGAAAATCAACGGAGTAGCGATGCGGCAACTCGAAAAAGAAGTCGAAGTGGAAACCGAAACCTACTTCATTCGCGACTTCAAAACCCGCAACGCTTGGGAAGGCCACTACTTCCACTACGGCGTACAGTTGGAGAAAAAAAACATGAAGCGGAAGTTCTCGAAAGGCGACTTCGTCGTCGCCACTGACCAGATCGCCAACCGCTACATCATGGAAACGCTGGAGCCGAACGCCCCCGACTCCTGGGTGGCTTGGAACTTCTTCGAGCCAGTGCTGATGCAGAAGGAATATTTTTCGGCCTACGTTTTTGAGGATTTGGCTGCCCAGTTTTTGCAAGAAAACCCCGCCGTGCGGGCTGAACTGGATGCCAAACGAGCCGCCGACCCAGAGTTTGCGGCCAGTGCTTCGCAGCAGTTGGACTGGGTGTACCGCCAGTCGCCTTGGTACGAACCAACGCACCGGATGTACCCGGTGGCGCGGGTGATGAAATCGCCGTTTTAGGGCGGTCTACGTCTCGGAACACGCCTCGTTTTTACAGTCCCCAATCACCAGTCAACCAATCACCAAGTAACTATGACCTGGCTCTCCTACCACTTCTACCCCCTCGAAACGCCCAACGTATTTCTCACCCGTGCGCTGCGTCCTTTTTTGGAGCAGTACGTCTGGCCGACCAAAGGTGCACGAGGCTTTTTTGTGCGTTACGACGATGAGCGCGGCCCACACATCCGGCTGCGGCTGCGCGGCGAAGCCGAATGGGTGGAGGAAACCCTGCGCCCAGCGGTGGAAGGCTGGTTCCGCGAGCGCGGCGAGCGCATCGAAGTGCCATATCAGCCTGAGCCAGACCGGTTTGGCGGAGAGGAGGCACTGGCCTGGGCCGAGGAGCACTTCCATGTGAGTACCCGCGTGGTGCTGGATCGGCTCAATCAGGAGACTTACACTTACGGCGATGCGATGTTCGACGGGCTGCGCACCAACGCCATCGCAGCCTACGCGGCTGGCTTCGACCGGGAGCGCACGGCTTGGTATTTCGGCCAACTCTGCGAGCAGTGGCTGCCGCTTTTTTTTCGGCCCACTGACGGCGCAGCCGCCAATGCGGCGTTTTTTGCGGCCATTAAAGAAAAATTTGAGGCCAGTTTTGAACGCCAAAAAGAAGACCTCAGCGACACGCTGGCGGGGTTCTGGAAAACGTTGGAGACCGGAAAATTTGACGAAAAACAGCCGGAGTGGCTGCGCTGGTTGCGCGGCAACGAATTGATCCTGAAAGGCTTGGACGAAAATCTCGACCGCGCCCTGCCCAGTCTGCTCCACCTGAGCAACAACCGCCTCGGTGTGAACAATCAGGACGAAGTGTTCCTGTGCTACCTGCTTTCGCGGGCGATTTAGGGGGCTTGCCAGTCGTCATACAGGGCAAACGCACCAAATTTTGAAAGCGGGTTTGAAGGTAGTGCAGAAGCCCCAGGGGGGCGCAGTATCGGTAGGCAAGATTGCCCCCAGAAGGTTTTAGCCCCAGCGGGGCGCAGCAGACACCTGTTTTTGCTGCGCCCCGCTGGGGCTGGTTGGCTGTCGTCGGCATATTTCTACCGATGCTGCGCCCCGCTGGGGCTTCCAGATTTTGATGCGTTT
>JAYSUY010000941.1:0-8797 GCA_043718855.1 Saprospiraceae bacterium
ATCCGGTTGCCCGCAAGGTCGGTACTTCACTTCGGTCGGCGTGATGTCGGTCAGTTCCGCATCAATGACCCGACCGCTGCGCAGCAGAATTTGGCCGCACGGAGCAGCAGAATCGCCCTGTATATCAGCCCAACCCTGTTTCTTCAATGCCTTGCTGAGTTTGCGGGCAGCGATTTTTAAGGCTGTTTTTTCAAAAAAACGGAGGGCAGGGCCATGTTCCGCCTTTTTGAAGCGTACCTCTTCTGCAAGCGGCGGACGGGTACTCGTTGCTGCGGCTGTGAGCAATGGGGTACAGACTAGCACCCAAGATGCTGCTGCGAAAAAGCGGAAAATAGAAGTGATCGACATGGGAGAAGGGAATAGCAAAGGGCAAGAGGCAAAGGGCAAAGGGCAAAGGCAAAGGGCAAAAAGCAAAGGGCAAAAAGTAAGGGGCGAAAAGCAAGGGGCAAAGGGCAAAGAGCAAAAAGCAAGGGGAGGGGGCTGCACCACCTATGGCTAAATAGCGGCTAACGCAGCGATGACAATGAGAAGGCCGATCAGACCGAGTACAATACCCGCTACAGCAAACCCTTTGCCTCGGTACCGATCTGGGCGTTTTTTGATTCGATCAAGGCTGATACCGCCCAAAATGACTGCTAATAATGGCCCGGCTAAGGAAAATGGTGTCAGGCTAAATATGAGCGAAAGTATTGCGATGCCGTCTAATTTCGGGCCACCGAAATCTTCTTCATACTGCCGAGTGCTTGACCCCATCCGGTAAAGACCGCTGAAGAGTTCGTCGCCGTTGGAGGCCACTACGGCCAATACTTCGCGCTTGTGTCGGGTGATGGGCACCGTATTGGGTTGCCCGCAAAGCCGATAGGTAACCTCAGTAGCACTGATCTCAAGCAGTTCGGCCTCTACACGCTCGCCGGGATACAGGACAACATACCCGCAAGGGCGACTGGTGGAGTCACCAAGCATATTGCCCCTCTCGTGTTTTTTTAATGCCTTGCGGATCTTCCGTTGAGCGGTTTTCAGGGCTACTTTTTCAAAAAAAGTAGGCCGAAAAACTGCTCGATTTTTTTCGGCACTGCGAACCGCAAGGTCGGGGGCAAGGGCATGAGCAAGCAGCGGAAATGCGGCGAGCAGCAAGATAAATGTCAAAAACGATAGGGAACGGAGGGTGTTTTGCATGGATAACGGGCAGTGAGGAGGAGGAACAGGGAACTAAGACTACAGCACAAATATCTCGCAAAGGCGCAGAGGCGCAAAGTATTTATAATCAAAGTTTTGCGCCCCTGCGCCTTTGCGAGATAAACGAAACTAATTTTTGCGAGAGACTTGCAAACCCGGAACGACGCAGGACATTCCCCGACAAAAATAGGTAAGCCAACCGACGTGTCCAGCTGCACAGCAAGTTTTGTTGTTTAGCAATGCTCAACTGCTCGGATACCTGTCAAATCGCCGTCCCGATAAACCCTCACTGTCGTTTCAGCACTGTCGAAGGTTTGGCCGCCGACACATTCCGGTCGATCGGCTCGCCTTTCACTTCGATGAGCGTGTCGTTGTCGTATTTGGCCTCAAAAATCAATGTCCCGTTGGGTGCCCACTTGCGGAGGTAACCATGCAGTTTGTCGTCTTGGAGGGTACTCACGAACTGCAAGCGGCCGTCCTCGTACCACAGCGTATCTCCACCGTTCTTTTTGCCGTCGGCCAAGTGCTGCACTTCTTTCAGTTGGCCGCTGGCATAGTAGATCAAAGTGCGGCCAGTTTGTTTGTCGGCCACGAACCAGCGCTCGGCCATCAGTTTGCCATCGGCGTAGTAGTCGATCATTTTGCCTTCTTTTTTGCCACTTATGGTCTGAAATCGCCGTGAAACTGCACCGTTCTCAAATCTCTGGATCGTCTCGACGGCTTCGGGGGCGGAGGAAGTACAAGCACTCAGCGCAAGCGGCGTGAGCAGTAGGATGTAGCGAGAAACCATTGATGCTGTAATAAGAAGTGATGTAAAAACCGCGAGGCTGCCCCCATGTAGAGGCAGCCTCGCGGCACAAAATTAAAATCAGTGATGTCTTATGCTGAAAAAAATAGCAGATATCCTCCTGCTACTTACTTCTTCCAAGGCAGAGCGTTCACCTTGCGGCCCACATTGGTGCCGAGGTACATGCCTTCTTCACAGTCCATACGGAAGTGTACGCCCAGTGGCACCCGTGACCAAGCATTTTCCTGTGCCATTTCGAGGAAACTGCCAAAAGAACGTGGTTTGCCTTCAAACTCAGAACGATTGGCGTGGCAGTGATCAGCCATAGCATAGCTGTACCCAAAGATGCTTGCCAGCACCTCAGCACCAGCAGCGCCCATGGTGGAGTGGCCCGAAGGGTAAGCCGGGAAAGAAGGCGTAACACCCTGATCGCCAGTGAGTGGGTTGTAAAGCGCGGGCTTCCAGAGCGGGTCAATCACGCGGTTAATGTAGGTCTGTGGGCGCTCCACATTGTAGTAGTACTTCGAGTGCCAGCAGCTCACAGAAGCGTCGTTGAGTGCAATGCCCACTTTCGCGTTCATCAGGATAGCTGTTTGGAGGTTGCTCTTCTCGGCTTTCATCACTTGGTCGCCGACAGCCAGCCAGCGCGGGCCGGGGCTGAAGGTGAGGTTCACAAGGTCGTCGCTCCAAAATTCGCCCACCCACTCGTCTTCGTAAGAAAGTGTCGGCGTGTTTTGTGCGTACACCTCTAATGCTTGCGAGTACAAATCAGATACTTTGTCCGCACTGTAAGGCAACGGTTTGCGGCACAGGAGGTCGCCTGATTTAAGAGCAAAAGTGCGTGCGGTACCCCAAACACCGCCCATTGGCTTGCCTGGGCCAGGGAAGGTAGGCTTCCAGTCGCCGTCTTTTTTAAAGGCAGTCTGCCAGTCGTACTGCTCGAAGGGGTTGAGGTAGTGATCTTTGCCCACCTCATCGGTCTCAGCCCAAGCAAACACTGCAGCAGCCACGTCTTCGCCGCGCTTTTTAGAGCGGTCGAATAGGTCTGCACCGATCTCGGCTTTGTATTTGCTTTCGTTCACATTGGCCAGTGTAGCCATCGCCTGCTTTTGTGTGACTGTGGCGGCCGGGAAGAGTTTCGGCATGAGGTAAGCGTAGGAAGCGTTAACTACCGTAGGCCAGTGGTACTCTGCGTCAGCAGCATCTGGGATGCTCAAGCCAGCAAAAAGGTTTTCGAGCGAGTTGTACTCAGGCATACCCGTGATGCAGGCTTCGTAAGCCGAAAGGCCAACATAAGCCAACACACGTGGAGCAGGGCCAGGGCGGTAGCCAGCGGCATAGCGCTCTACTTCGAGGAACAGTTCGTTCCAGCCATACACGACCGTGTAGTCGTAGTCTTTGGCCGTTTTAGCAAAGGCGGTAGGTGTGGTGTCAACCTTGTTGTCACAAGCGGTGACAAATAGGCCCAGCACGAAGAACGCGAGAAGAGAAAAGGAGTAAAATTTCAATGATTGCATTTTAGAAAAGCGTTTGGTGAACATACATGATTACGGCAAAATCATTGCAAAGAACAAACCAAACTCAGCCAATGGCAGCCCATATCTCATTAAAAACTCATTAAAATATGGCACCTTCGCCCTACCCAACGTATTCTGTCACAACTTTTGCACACCTAATTTGCCCGCCGCTCTCCTACTCTCGCCATGAAAGTCCTGCTCATCGAAGATGAACCGAAAATGCTCCGCTCACTTCGCAAAGGGCTGGAAGAGCACAGTATTGAGGTGGATGAAGCCGCCGACGGGCCTACTGGGCAGTATTTGGCCGAACGCAACGAGTACGCGGTGATCGTCTCCGACGTGATCATGCCGGGCATGACGGGCATCGAACTCCTGAAATACCTGCGCACAACGGGCAACCAGACCCCGGTTATCCTGCTCACCGCGCTGGGCCAAACCGACGACAAGGTGGCGGGCTTCGAAGCAGGTGCCGACGACTATCTCACCAAACCCTTCGAGTTCCGCGAACTGCTCATGCGCATCCGCGCGCTGGCGCGGCGCCCCATTGCTACCTACCAGACATCATCCATGCTTCGCTTCGCCGATATGGAAATGCACCTCGAAGCCAAAGAATTTCACCGCCAAGGGCGCAAAATCCCGCTCACGCCCCGCGAGTTCGCCCTGATGGAGTACCTGCTGAAAAACCCGGGCCGCGTGATCTCCAAGACCGAGATTTCGGAAAAAGTCTGGAACCTCAACTTCGACACGGGCACCAACTTGGTAGAGGTATACGTCAACTTTTTGAGAAAAAAAGTAGACAAGGATTTTGATAAAAAGTTGATACACACACAGTTCAAGATAGGGTACGTCCTCAGAGAAGAGTAAGGCCGCGAGAGGCAAATAGCAAAAGGCAAGAGGCAAGAGGCAAATAGCAAAAGGCAAGGGGCAAGGGGCAAATAGCAAGAGGCAACAGGCAACAGGCAAGAGGCAAATAGCAAGAGGCTAAAAGCAAACGGCGAATAGCAAAAGGCTAAAAGCAAATAGCAAATAGCAAACGGCAAACGGCTAAAAGCAAAAAGTAAAATGCAGATCAGAACACGACTCACCTTACAATTCATCCTCCTCGTAGCGGGTATCCTGCTGCTGTCGCTGTGCTTCATCCACTGGAAATTTCGGGAGATGACGGAGGTCGAATTTTACGACAGTCTGCGCTCCAAAGCGCTGATGACCGCCGAGATGGTGCTGCACGACGAAGACAAGTTGGTGCCGCTGGAGCACATGGCGGCGAACGACACGAACATCTCCGTGCTCCCGTTCCGAGAAAACATCGTGATCTACAACGACGCGCTGCAACGGGTGTTTGCCTTCAACCGCGCTGCCGAGCCGCTTCGGGCCGAAGTGCTGTTCAGCCTACGGTCGGGCGGCGAGCGACGGTTTCAGCAGGGTAATCTGTACGCCCTCGGCTTACAGCACCGCAGCAACAGCGGCCGCGAATATTTCGTAATAGCCGAGTCTAAGTTCAACTCCGAAGAGTTGAACAACCTGCGCAACATCCTGATTATCACTTTTTTACTCGGCATCTGCATCGTGGCAGTGGGCGGCTGGCTACATACTGGCCACGCCCTCTCGCCAGTGGCCCGCATCGTGCAACAGGTAGAGGGCATCCGCCCCAGCGACCTCAGCGCAAGGCTCGACGCTTCGCGCCCACACGACGAGATGGGCCGTTTGGTCATCACTTTCAACCGCCTACTCGACCGCATCCAGTTTGCCTTCAAAATGCAAAAGAGCTTCATTTCCAATGTGAGCCACGAACTAAAAAACCCCCTCTCGGTCATCATCTCACAACTCGAAATCGCCCTCGACCGCCGACAGCGCAGCACCGACGAGTACCGCGAAACCCTTACCTCAGTACTTGAAGACACCCGCGAACTCAGCGACATCGCCGAAAAAATGCTCCAACTCGCCCGCCTCCACTCCGAAGGCAGCGACATCGTTTTCGAGCAGGTTCGCTTGGACGAAACCATGCTCCAAACCCGCGCCGCGCTGCTACGCCTCCACCCCGACTACCACATCGCGTTCGACATTGAGGGCATGCCCGATACTGAGGATGAACTCTGCATCCGGGCCAACGAACCGCTCCTCCGCTCCGCGCTGATGAACCTGATGGACAACGGCTGCAAGTTTTCGCCCGACAAAAAAGTGAGCGTCAAAATCTTCTTCGACCAGCTCGGCCAGCACCGCGTGGAGATTGCCGACCGAGGGCCAGGCATACCGCAAAAAGACCTGCAACTGATTTTTCAGCCCTTCTACCGCAGCTCTCACAACATCCACATCCGAGGTTCTGGCATCGGCCTGTCGCTGGTGGACAGCATCCTGCAACTCCACCACATCGCCTTCGATGTGGTGTCGGCACAAGGGAGGGGCACCACGTTCCGGCTCAATTTTCCGGCATACAGTTGATGAGGTTAATGAGGGTTTCTCAAGTTGATGAGGTTGATAATCAACTTGATAAACCCTCATCAACCTCATCAACCTCATCAACCTCATCAACCTTCATTTTTAATCCTGTCTTGAAATCCTCGTTCGGAACGCTCCGCCACGCGCCACGAACGAGCATGAACAAACCACACAATATGAACAGCCGATTCATCCGCGCCGCCCTCCTTGCTTGCCTCTGCGCAGCGTTGCTGCTGGCAGCCGCCACCTGCACCACCGAGCGAGCCGCCGAGCCTGCCGACCACCGAGCAGCAGCCCGCATCGCTCTCGACTGGAACGATCTACTGCTCGAACTGGAGCGGCACACGCCTGGCTACCGCCCGCCCGTGAGCAGCCGGGCTTTTGCATACATCGAAATGGCCGCTTACGAAGCCGCGCTCCCCGCGCTCGAAGGGTATTTTTCTCTGACAAATCTTTGCCCCGGCTATCAGCCCGCTGTGCTGCCCACCGAGGGGCGCTACCACCTGCCCGTTGCGCTCAACGCAGCCTACGCCCACATCCTGCGCAAGTTTTTTCCCACCGCGCCGGGCAAAGTGTTGGGAAAAATAACCGCCCTCGAAGCGGCCCACCAAAAAGCCGGGGCAGGAGAAGTGGACGCTGCCATAGCCCAGCAGTCCACCCAGTTTGGCCGGGCAGTAGCAGAGGCTGTTTGGCAGTTTTCCGTACTCGACAGCGCGGGGCACGACGGCTTCCTCTACAACTACGACCGCAGTTTTTCGACATGCGCCGAAGTGGGCTGCTGGCAGCCCGATGCTGATCGGCCCATGCCAGCCCTGCTGCCACACTGGAGCGACGTGCGGCCTTTTTTTGTAAAAACCCACGACATCAGGGCCAAGCCGCCCGTCGTTTTTGAAGAAAAACCAGGGTCAGCATTCCACACTGAGGCGATGGAGGTGTTCTCCGTATCTCAAGCCCGGTCGAAAGAAGACCTCTGGATTGCCGAATTTTGGAGCGATGACCTGCCGGGCCTCACCATCACCCCAGTGGGCCGATGGATGTCCATCACAAACCAGAGCCTCGAACAAGCCGCGCTGCCATTCCCAGAAATGATGGAAACCTACCTCAAGACTGCTTGGGCGCTCTGCGATGCGAGTATCGTGTGCTGGGAAGCCAAGTACCGCTACCAGTTGGAGCGGCCAGGGCAGTATATCCGGCGCAACATCCAGTCCGACTGGTCGCCACTGCACGACAGCCCCTCATTTCCGAGTTACCCTTCGGGCCACGCTGCATTCGGGGCCGCTGCTGCCGAGGTGCTGGCCGCGCAGTTGGGCAGCCAATTTGCCCTCACCGACCGCACCCACGAGGGCCGCGACGAGTTCGCCAGCCAGCCGCGCCATTTTGAGTCTTTTGAGGCAATGGCGCAGGAAAACGCTTTTTCGCGCTTGCTGATGGGTGTACACTACCGGATGGACTGCGAGGAGGGGCTTCGCTTGGGCAAAGCAGTCGGCCAGAAAATGCGGGTGTTGCCGTTGCGGTGGAGCGAGGCGGGAGTAAGTCGTCGTTGATCGGCAAGAGGCCAAATGACAAATGGCACTAGTGTCGCATCCGGCAGGTGACCACCTGCCCCATCACCACCCGCACACCACCTTCCGCACTCCCTCAAACCAAGTGATCGTCAGCAATTCCTTCACCCGGTTGTAGTCCTTGCAAGCATCGTCGCGGCGGTTGAGGTTGAGCAGCGCGGTGCCTCGGTAGTACAGTAGTTCGGTGTTGTTGGGCTGGAGCGCCAGTGCTTCGGTCCATTTGGCGATGGCCGCATCCGGTTTTTCCTGTTCGAGCAGCGTGGCGGCTTCATCCGAAATCTCCTGAGTGCGGTCGAAGCGGTCGTTGGCCGCAGCGCAGCCGGGGCGGTCGGATTTGAAGAAAACGCGCAGCGGCACCGTCGTCGCCACCGCCTTGCCGCCGTACTGGGCGGGAGTCCATAGTCCGCGGGTTTTTTTGGCCATGCGGGTGGCTTCAAATTGAAAATCCAAGCCTAAATTGCTGAAATCCAATTGACTGAGCACCTGTGGTGTACCGCTGGGCCGAAGCAGCAGCGTGAGTTCGAGGATGCCCGTTTTGCAACTGTCGGCCCAGTTTTCGGGGTAGTCCAAGCGGTTCACCACGAAGTTGGTGAGCGAATCCCAGCCGCCCGCAAACGTCGGCCCCACCTCCATCAGTGTGTAAATCGAGTCGCCACGCTCCGAGACGTAGTACGGCACTTCTTCCTCCAAGCGGAAACGCAGGGGCAGCGACTGGCGCACCCGCACGGGCTGCTGGGCTTTGTCACGACCGGGCGACCAGCGGAGGCCCGCCTCATCCAGCGCGGCCAGCACCCGCAGGGCTTCCTGTCCGCAGCCTTCGCCGATGTCTTTCAGCAGTTTCAGTTGGCTCATGCGGCCGTTGGGTTCCACCACGAAAGAGGCGACCACCGTGCCTTGGAGGTTTTTTTGGCGGGCCGCTTCGGGGTACTGGATGTTGCGGGCCAGCAGACTGAGCAAGGTGCGGTCGGCACAGCGGCGCACACTGTCGAGCGTCCAGCCGGTGTGGCGATCCATGTCGCAGGCATTGAGCAGTGGGTAGGGCGCGATCTCGGCGAAGTCGTAGACGGTGGTGTCGGGAGTGGCGGCTGTTTGCGCCAATGCGGCAGTGGCAGTGGCAGTGAGTATGGGCAGCAGGGCTGCGAGGAGCAGTTTTTTCATAAAAAAGTGGAGTGGTGATTGGTGGAGCGGTGACTGGTGAGTGGCCCATAAAAAAAATCCCGCCGCGTTGGGCAGGACTTTGGGATATGATACCCGACGATGTTTTCGGTACAAAAAGATGGTTTTCGCGGAGCGCCTGATTACAAAAATGGAGGGGGGGA
>JAYSUY010000942.1:0-8788 GCA_043718855.1 Saprospiraceae bacterium
CAAGTGCCTGGTTCTCAACGAATGCCGTTGTTGGCGTCCTCGCCAACAACTCGTTTTGAGCGATTGAATGCTTACAACTTATTTTTTACACGTTCCTTATCTGCCTAAATCTGTCCAATCCGTGTCCCATTCTTGTCGCGGTGGGCGGTCAAAAGGGCTGCCTAAGTTTTTACGTTTTTTTAATACTCAATTCTCCACCCCCGCTCTTTTTTCCAACTCAGCCATCGGGAATACGTCGTGCAGACGGTACTCAAATTTGATGGCCCCGCTTGGCCCGTAGGCTTTGCGGTAGTAAACGCGCCCCAACCCAAGTGCGTAATATTCTTCGCCCCGGCCTTCCAGCGGCGGGTCGTGGTCACCTTCGTCGCCGATGGTTTCGCGGAGCGAGAAGCGGATGCAGGGTATTTTTTCGCCGCGAAAGTCAAAATCGGGTGCATTGCCCAAAAACTGCCGCTCTCGCACGATGCGGATTTTGGCTGAAGGGTCGTCGGGCGGGCGGTAGGTCAGGCTGAAACGCAGGGCGATGGCCGAATCTTGGGCTGCGAACGGAAATACTTCGGGCGACTCGATGACGGTACGGATTTGCTGCTGCTTGCCGGTGGCTGGATCGGTGTCGTAGAGGAAATACTCGCGGGCAGTTACGCCGCTGTCTGCGATTTTTTCCCGCACGATCTGGCCGATACGGAACTGCTCGTCGTAGTAGGTGCCAGCCAGAAACAGGCCACTGTCGCGCACAAACGAGCGGTAAAACCAATACTCCGTCACCACCGAGTCGCCCTGTTCCGAGAGGTACTCGTACACCATGCCGCCCCGCAGTTGCTCCGCCGGGAAGTAATAGTTGCGGAGTTGCCGCGTGTCGCCATCCGTACAGGCAGCAAGCGAAAGTAGGAGTAAGCAGCAGACAATCAGGTGATTGGACATGGTGATCTAAAAATGTGGCCGTCAATCCCTGAGTGATCTGCCAGGCGCGGCAAGCCCTTGCTGGGCGTTGGGCTGCAAAAGTAAAGTTTTGTTGCCAGCCGGGTGAGCGAGCGTGTCAGGCAGAGATTCCTCGGCTGCTTGCCCCGGTAGTTGCGCCAGCATCCTTCACTTGCCTATTTTAACGCCATATGCTCTCCAATGGGATAAAGGGATGGAGCCCAAATAGTGGTTTGATTATTGGCAAGAATATCACCATGCCGTTTCATGTTTGTGAAATTTTGGGTTTTCGGCTCAAACATCTTTCCCCAACGGCAGTTGTCCTTGTCAAACTAAAAATAACCTGCGTAGCGTTCGGGTGCTGCTTTTGTGCAAATCTCTGCATCGCCCATTTACCAATCCTCATCTCCTCGATACTAAGTACCACGACACAAATGTCTCGCAAAGGCGCAAAGGCGCAAAGTTTTGCCCCTGAACATTTTACGCCTCTGTTCCTCTACGAGACAATCTAAATAATTATGAAAAATTACCTCTTGCTCCTCACAGCCTGCATCGTCAGTTCGCTGCTTTCCGTGTTTTTATACAGCCATTTTGCCCAGCCAGATCGTGTGGTGTGGAGCAGCGGCGAGGGTGATGCGCGGTACACCAATTTTGTGGATAAGTTGTTCAGCGCCCGCTCCAACGCTACGTTTCACTCCTCGTCTCCAACCGATTTCATTGAGGCGGCGGAAGTTTCTACCCCTGCGGTGGTCAACATCAAAGCGCTGATCCAGAGTGGCGGCAACGTGTGGGGCGGCGGTTCGCTCACGGGTTCTTCCGGTTCGGGGGTCATCATGTCGCCCGATGGTTACATCGTCACCAACCATCATGTGGTGGAGCGCAGCACCGACATCAAGGTGACGATGGCCGACAAGCGCGAGTACAAGGCGAAGTTGGTCGGCTCTGATCCCAGCACGGACATCGCGCTGCTCAAGATCGAAGAAACCCGTCTGCCCTTCATCGTATTCGGCAACAGCGATTCCATCCGCGTAGGCGAGTGGGTGTTGGCTGTGGGCAATCCGTTCAACCTCGAAAGCACCGTGACAGCGGGCATCGTGAGCGCCAAGGGCCGCAACATCAACATCCTCGCCGGAGCGGCGAGCATCGAGTCGTTCATCCAGACCGATGCGGCAGTGAACCCTGGAAACAGCGGCGGAGCACTGGTCAATTCGGCAGGGGAATTGGTGGGTATCAACACGGCCATCATCACAGAATCAGGGAGTTACGAGGGGTACTCATTTGCTGTGCCGTCTAATTTGGTACAAAAAGTAGTGCGCGACCTGCGCGAATACGGCGATGTCAAGCGGGCTTTTCTTGGTATCGGAATCGAAGATTTGGACAGCGGTACGGCCCGTGAGATCGGCTTGCCCAATGCCGAAGGCGTGTATGTCACGCGGGTGAATGTGCAGGGCGCAGCGGCAGACGGGGGGCTGCAAACTGGCGACGTGATCATCGGTCTCAACGGAACGCGACTGAAAAGCACCGCCGAATTGCAGGAAATTGTAGGCCGGTTTCGCCCCGGCGAAGCCGTCAATTTGGAATACTGGCGCGACAGCCGAAAATATCAGGTGCGCGTGACGCTCAAAGACAACAACAACTCAACGGCTGTGGCAAGAGTGCGTGGCGACGAACTGGAGGGCGATTTGGGACTCGAACTGCGCGACCTCAACCGCGATGAGCGCCGCAACTTGCGGATGCAGGGTGCGCTGGTTGGCAGTGTACGGCGAGGCAGCCGAGTGGCTGAGGTAAATATGCAGCCCGGTTTTTTGATCACCAGCGTCAACGGCAACCGGGTCACCAACGCCGCAGAAGCAGTGGATGCCATGCGCAACGCCTACAACAACCTCGTGCTGGATGGCTACTACGAAGGCGAGGCGGATTTGTACTCGTACCGGTTTAGTAAAAAATAAAGGGCAAGGGGCAAGGGGCAAAGGGCAAAAGGCAAAAGGCAAAGGGCAAAAGGCAAAGGGCAAAGGGCAAAGGGCAAAAGGCAAGAGGCAAAAAGAAAAATGAGCGAAGCTGTAGGACTCTCGCTTCGCTCATTTTGCTTTTTGCCTTTTGCCTTTTGCCTTTTGCCTTTTGCCTTTTGCCTTTTGCCTTTTGCCTTTTGCCTTTTGCCTTTTGCCCTTTGCCCTTTGCTTCACCGCGACGGCTCCACTCGGTACCCTTCTTTTCGGAGCAAAGCCACTACACCCACTTGGCCGCCCAAGTGGCCGGCCCCGACAGCAAAAAGTGTTGGCTTATCGCGCATGTACCGGGCCATGACTGGTATCCAGTTGCGGTTGCGGCGGTTGAGCAGCAAGTCTTCGTACTCAGCCATGCCGCTTTGAGGATCAGCGATCATGCTCTGCATGGCCGCAATGTCTTGCTCGCGGTAGAGTTCCAGCATCTTGGCCAATTCACCATCACCGCTACTGGTATCCACTTCGGCACTGCGGAGGCTTTCCACCAACATCTTGGCTTGTGCGCTGTAGGGTATGCTATCAAACACAGCCATCTGATATTCAGCGGTTTCCAATCCAGCCGATTCGATTTTTCGCTTGCGCGAAAGTCGGAAGAGTTCCATCTCGACGGAGGTCATCTCGCCGTTCATCGTCGCCCCACCATCACCTTCTCCGGCAAACATGGTGCTGAGGAACATGGGTTTCATGCGCTCAAACATCCCGGCAGGGATGCCTTTTTCGCTCATTTTTTCTTTCACAAAAACGTAGTCCTCGGCGGGCAGCAGGTCTTTGAGGGTCTTCCCACCAGCCATAAATGCCTTGGTCATCAGGCTCATCTGGGTGCGAAAATTGGTCATCGTCCGCATATCAATCTCAAATGCTACGCGCTTGCTGTCGTCAAGGGCAGATTGCAGGGCATCGGTGAACTGGAGCTGATCTTTCGGGATGAGGTGGATGGTGCCGTAGAGATAGGAAGGTTTTTTCAAGCCATTGCCGCTGATTTTCCAGAGCAGGGCCTTGTCAGTGGGTACAAGTTGTTCGGGGGTGTAGGTAATTTTTTCAGACGATTTGCAGCCCAACCACAAGACCGAGGGCAGCAGCCAAAACCAAATTTTTTGCATGACGTGTTGAGTTGTTGAGTTTACTGTGGGACGAAAAGTGCTGACTGAATAACAAATGCTCCGCAAAGTTGCCTGTGGTGTCGGGTTTTGTAAAACATTTCGATGAAACAGGCGCCCTGTTCCGTTGGGGCCATCCGGGTAGCGGTAAAAAAATATTTGCAACTTTGACCCTGCTGGGGTAGCGTTGGTTTTTTGCCTCGTTCGCCGATTTTGAAAAACGAGACACACCCCACAGCCCGCACAAGACGACTTTAAGATAATTTTGACAAAAACCACAGCCAACAATGAGACCCCTTTCTGCGTCTTGAAGAAACCGTTTTGGGCAAGTACCGCCCCACCTAACCATCACCAGCCAACCCATCACCGACACGACTATGAAAAAACGACACCTCACCCTGACCCTCAGCCTCATGGTCAGTCTAACTGCGGCACTGGCGCAGCCGAGCAACGATGAGTGTACTGCGCCCATCTCCATCGCCAACGTACTCAATTTTTGCAGCTCGCCCGGTGCTTACACCAACGTGGGGGCCACGCCCTCCACCTACGGCCCAGCCACTTGCTTCGGCACTACGACGCAGGGCGACGTGTGGTTTTCCTTCGTAGCCCAGGCTACCGATGTGAGCATCGTCGTGACCGGGGCCACCGCCCAAGCACCCGGCGGCACCCTGCAAGACCCTCAAGTGGCCCTCTACTTCGGCTCCTGCGGTGGCACCATCAACCAGCTGGAGTGCCAGTCGGCACCCGGCAACAGCAACATTGCCGAAGGCTATCAGGGCGGGCTGTTTGTCGGCTCCACCTACCTCATCCGCATCCAGGGGCAGGGCGGGCAGACCGGTACGTTCCAGATTTGCATCAACAATTACAACCCGCCAGTAGACCCCAAATCTGACTGCCCGCAGTCCTCCATCCTCTGCGACAAATCGCCCTTCGTGGTACAAAAAGTGACTGGCGCGGGCACCAACACTGCCGAACTCAACGATGCGCTCTGCTTCTCCAACGGAGCACCGGGCAACTTCGAAACCAACTCCACTTGGTACGTCTGGACTTGCTCCCAATCTGGCACCCTCGAATTCACCCTCACCCCGCTCAACGTCGCCGACGACCTCGATTTCGCGCTGTACCGCCTGCCCAACGGTATCGGCAATTGTGCAGGAAAACAACTCGTGCGCTGCATGGCTTCAGGCGACAACAAGTTTCCCAGCCCCTGCATGGGGCCAACTGGCCTGAAAGCGGGCGACCCCGACATCAGCGAAGACGCAGGCTGCAACGAAGCGGGCGACGATGCTTGGCTGCGCCCCTTCGATATGGTGCAGGGGGAGACTTATGCATTGGTAGTCAACAACTTTACTTCTACAGGCAACGGTTTCGGGGTGCAGTTTGGCGGCTCTGGCGAGTTTCTTGGCCCAGAGGTGAAGTTCCAGACCATCCCCAACGCAGTGTGTCTGGGTACGCCCGTTCAAGTGATTGATGCTTCCACTTTTGCCCTCGGCAGCATCACGTCGTGGAAGTGGAGTTTCGGGGCCGATGCCATGCCACAGACTGCCGTAGGCCCCGGCCCGCACAATGTGCAGTTCAACCAGCCCGGCGACCGACCAGTGGTGCTTCAACTGGAAACCGATTTGGGTTGCAAGGTGACCGATATTCAAGTGGTGAAAATTTACCCCGATGTGGAGGTGGATACCGTAGTCGCCGCGCCAGACTGCAACGGCACAGCCAACGGCGAAATCAAAATTGACAACATCGCCAAAGGCACACCACCCTATCAGTACAGTTGGAATAACGGCCCCTTCGGCCCCGACAACACACTAAAAAACTTGGGCGTAGGCACTTACACCCTGGTCATCAAAGATGCCAACAACTGCCAGACCGACCTCAGCATTGAGGTGAAAGAACGGGTACTGACAGCCATCCCCGAAGTAACCAAACCGCTCTGCTTCGGCGACGACAACGGCATCATCAAACTGAACGTGACCAACGGGAAGCCCCCTGTGCAGTTCGACTGGGGCAACGGTTTTGTGCTAAAAAACCCTGAAACGGGTTTCATAGCGGGCGTTTACACCATCCAAGCCATTGATGCCGTGCTGTGCAAAGGCACTTTCAACGTCACGGTGGCCGACAACCCGCTGCTTGAACTGACGGCATCCAAGACCGACGTGACTTGCTTCGGGGCCAACGACGGCACTGCTACCGCCACCCCTACGGGTGGCGTAGGCACTTACAAATACCTGTGGTCAGATGGGCAAACTACTATGAAGGCCACCGGTCTTCCGCCCGGCCAGTACACGGTCACCCTCAGCGACGGCAACGAATGCACAGCTACCGCCAGCGTGACCATCATCGAACCCGCCGACGTGGGCGTGCTGCTCTCCGATGTGCTGAATTTGAAGTGCAACGGCATCCCTACTGGCGAAATCCGGGTGGAAGGTCAGGGCGGTCGATTGCCCTACACGTTCAGTACGGACGGCACCACGTTTTTCCCTTCCGATACCCTAAAAAATCTCGCGGCGGGCAGTTACTGGGTAAAAATTCGAGACGCAGGTGGCTGCCTCGATTCGGTGTTCGCCACCATCAGCCAGCCGGTGCCGCTGCAAGTTTTCGCCACGCCGAGCGACACGACAATTGATCTTGGCTTCACGGTTGACTTGCAAGCACTCTCCGCGCCACCTGGCCGCCCGGTCACGTTCATGTGGTCGCCCAGCAATGGGCTGAGTTGCACGGATTGCCCTGATCCTACGGTTCAGGGCATTGACAACCAATTGTTTGTGGTCAAAATTACCGACGAGGACGGCTGCATGGCACTCGATACGGTGCGCATTTTGGTGGACAAAGACCGCCCGGTGTACGTCCCCAACGTGTTCGCGCCCGGCAAGTCATACCCTAACGACCACTTTACGCTGTTCGGCGGCCCGGCGGCTCAACAGATTTTGTTGTTTCGGATTTACGATCGCTGGGGCAGCCTGATTTTCGAGACGGGCAACATCGAACTGAACGACCCGAACCTCGGCTGGGACGGCCGCTACAAAGGCGAAGATGTGATCGGTGTGTTCACGTTTTACGCTACGGTACGGTTTGTAGATCAGTCGGAAGCGCAGTACGAGGGGAGCGTGACGGTGGTGCGGTGAGGGGTAATTTTGAAACACATAGGACTTTCGCAAAACTCCGAAGAGGCTGTCCCGCACCTCTGATCGGGAGGTTGACCATGAATAGCCCGGATGCAATCCGGGAAAATATGTTGAGGTCTACTAACGATGAGTTAAGGAACGTGTGAAAAACAAGTTGCGATCTTTGGTTTCTAATCTATTGACAACCAATGAACTGAAGGTCAAATTTCACAAGTTGTTTTTTACACGTTCCTAAATTGATTGGCAGGGCTTTAGATTTTCAGAGCGCTGAAGCAAGTAGATTTCAGCCAAAACAGTCCTATGGGTCTCAGCCTTGAGTCCTTGTCAACGGAACGCCAATAGCGTTCGTCCACAAGCCTAAGCGAATTAGAGTTCAAGTGGTTGAGCCATTGGTTTGGCGCAGCCTACCGATCGGCCCAAGAAGTGGGGGCAGAGGAGGCGGATACGCACATGGGTAAGGACTTTGTTTTCGGCATCTACGACAAACTGTTGTTTTTCGTGCTGTTTTCGCTAAAAAACCCCACGACTTTCCACGTGAACGGTCTCATATTCGGGATCAGCCAGACGGCAGCGGAGTACAACTTCCGCAAAGGGCTGGAACTGCTGCGCAGCGCTGTCCATCATCGCTTGCCGCGACCAAGAGCCAAGTTTCGCGCTCGAACCCGATTTCCCAAACAACGTCCGCTTCGACCAGCCCGCCGTTGGGCAAGTAAGCCGCTATCTACGGTTTGAGGCCGGCAGTTGCCCCGGCCCAACTGTGGAGTTTAAATACCTGTCGGACACGCTGGTGCTCGAAATCACGAAAGTGGAGGGCAACACGGTGACGCTGACCGAACGCCTCACGCCCGGATCGGCTTGTATAAAAACGACCGACCCCTACGACGATCCTTGGGGCGGTGGCACGGCGGACATCACGCTCCAATTGCTGCTTGAAAATGGCACTGCTCAACTGCTCAGCACGTCCGCGCCATTCAGTCAGACGCGCTTGTTCATTTTCCCCAATTTGGCCATGCCGCTTGCGCCCATAGCTGACCCTGCCCTGACCCTGCAAGACTGGTACCCAAAATCTGACAACAGCACGTTAGGCTTCCTCACCGATCACCTGCAACTCGGTGTGCAGTACGACCGCTTGAATACCGTGATTGATTACGAACCGATGTCTTGGGATGGGGCGGGAGGCCTTTACCTGTACGCTGCTGAACTTGGCATGGTACGCTCCGGCTACCGCAGCGGCTGGTGCCAGAGCGGAGAGGGTTGGGATTTGATGCCGGATTAGCCAGGGGCAAGCGGGTGTAGATGAGCGGCTCGGCGGAGCGTATCCGGCGGACCGCTTGTATTAATCTTCGACATTTGTCTGATCGCTGCACGGCACGGCAACCTGTTGTCGCAAATCTTGCCCACAGGCATGGAGATGTGACGGTGCGCCGCGAAGGGGAAAACCGATCTACTCTCCGGCTTATGAGGCGTATTTTCAGGTTTTGGAGGTGCTGGATCAGGTGATTGATTGATTTTCAGAACATCGTTTTGCAAAAAGCGCTTTTGGAAATCTGGTCGTCGCCCGTTAAAGAGTTGATGGGTATTTTTGCACGAAAAAGACAAAGCAAGATGTGCAAATCGACACAAGTAGCACAAGCCGGTCAAGTGT
>JAYSUY010000943.1:0-3120 GCA_043718855.1 Saprospiraceae bacterium
TCCGCGACGCTAACGGGGTGTTCCCCATAGTCCATGTGATGAGCGAAATCGCGGGCATCAGCGCCATCTTGATCGCCGCCGATCTGCTGGCCACCAACCGGGGCGGGCAGGGCGTACTGCTGGGCGGCATCGCTGGTGTGCCACCTGCGAAGGTGATCATACTGGGGGCTGGTGTAGTGGCCGAGTTTGCCACGCGCACGGCCATCGGGCTGGGTGCAGAAGTGCGCATTTTCGACAATAACGTGTACAAACTGATGCGCTTGCAAAACCAAGTGGGCCGCCAACTGCACACTTCGGTCGTCAATCCCATCCACCTGCGTGATCAGTTGCTCACGGCTGATGTAGCCATCGGCGCGATACACTCCGCTCAAGGCCGCACGCCGATGCTGGTGCAGGAGGACATCGTGCAGCGCATGAAACCCGGCTCGGTCATCGTGGATGTATGCATAGATCAGGGCGGCTGCTTCGAGACTTCCCGCACCACTTCGCACGACCACCCCACTTTCGTGAAGCATGGTGTGATGCATTACTGCGTACCGAACATCGCTTCGCGCGTGTCGCGCACGGCCTCTGATGCCATCAGTAACATCCTGACTTCCTTGCTGTTGCGGGCTGAAACGGGCGGCATCCTACCCCTCATCATCGCCCACGAGGGCCTGCGCAACGGGGTGTACACCTACAAAGGATGCCTCACCAACGCTTACCTCGGCGAGCGGTTCCAACTGAAAAGCACCAGTTTGGATTTGCTGATTACGTCAGATTTTTGAGGTGTGGTGGAAGGACACACTACTGGATATTTTTCACACAACGCCACAACGCCACGACGGCGATACGACTACGTCATTCAAAATCAATTCGTTGTGTCGTCGTGGCGTTGTGTGAAATCAAAATGTCCAGTAGTGTAGTGGAAGGGATCGAATTGGCTATTCGTCGCTCAAACAGCGTTCTACCTGAATCTCACTCCTCCACAAAATACATCGCAATTTCCCCCTTGTTTTTCGCTGTCAAGCGGCCCCGATAGGTGCAGTGGAACTCGTGTTTCACCAACTCATAAGTCGTTTCTGAAATATTGATGCGGCCCGGCTCGCCGCCCTGCTCCATGCGGGCCGCTGTGTTCACCGTGTCGCCCCAGATGTCGTAGGCGAATTTGTGGCTGCCCACCACGCCTGCCACCACCGGGCCGGTGTGGATGCCGATGCGCATTTCGAACACCGGTTTGCCCTCCGCTTTTTTCTGTGTCATCAGGTCGTGGAGGCTGCGCTGCATCTCCACAGCCGCCCGCACCGTGTCGAGCGGGTGGGTGTCGTTGGGCGTAGGCAGGCCCCCGGCACACATGTAAGCGTCACCGATGGTCTTGATTTTTTCCAAGCCATATTTTTCCATGATGCTGTCGAAGAGGCGGAAAAACGTGTCCAACTCGGCCACCAACTCTTCCGGCGAGATGCGCTCGGCGATGCTGGTGAAGCCCTTGAAATCGCTGAACAGCACCGTGACCGACTCGTAGCGCACGGGCTTTACCGTGTTGTTGCGCTTCAGTTCATCGGCGGTTTCTTGCGGCAGGATGTTGCGCAGCAGCGCATCGGCTCGCTGGCGCTCCTGCTCAATGAGAGTGTTTTTGCTGGCCAGTTCGTGGTTGGCGCGGGCGCGAATTCGGTTGCGGTTGAACAGCAGCAGAGCCAGCAGCAGCAGGGCCACCGCGCCGCCGATGAGCGCGTTGCGGAAGGTGCGGATACGGGCCAGTTCCGACTCGCGCAAAGCCCGTGCGCTCATCTCCCGGTTGAGTGCTTGTTGGCGCTCGGTGGCGGTGGTGAGTGCTTGCTGCGTCTCGATATTCTGGGCGCGTTTTTCATCTAAAAGTTTGTAACGCAGGTCGTTGTACTGCACTTGGTAGCGGTAGGCAGTGGCAAAATCGCCCATTTGCTCGTAAGCGCGGGCGTAATCCTTGAGTGCGCCCAGTTCGTATTTCCCGTTGCCGATGCGCTTGGCGATGGCCTCGTAGCGGCGGATGTAATCAAGTGATTCCTGATTTTTGCCCTGCCGGGCCAGCACATCGTTGAGGGTGTTGTAGGTCAGCATCAGGCCCTGCTGGTCGTCCAGTTCGGTCTGGATGCTCATGGCCTGGCGCAAGTAACCCATCGCTTTGTCCAACTGATTGAGGTGCTTGTAAGCATCGCCGAAGTTGTTGTAGATGCGCCCCAAGTTGGGGCGGTCGTCGAGCGAGCGGTAGATGTCGCGGGCCTGCTCGTAGCAGCGGATGGCCTGCCGCGTAGAGTCTGGGCTCTCCAACTCGTCGAGAGCGTTGCCCAGGTCGGTCAGACCCTCAGCGATGTCTGCTTCATCGCCAAGGCGGTTGCGGATATCTAGCGACTTTTCGTACCAATTTTTGGCCTTGCTGTACAGGTCCATCTCAAATCGGTTGTGGCCGAGTTTGGTGTACACTTTGGCGATAGTGGTCGAGTCGCCATTGGCCTCTACCAAGAGTCGGGCTTTGTTCAACTCAATGAACGCGTTGGGGTAATCGCCGCCCTCCTCCACTACTCCGCTGATGTTGGCGTAGGCGCGGGCCATGCGCACGGTGTCGCGCAACTGTTCGTAGAGGGCCAAACTTTGACGGTGGTTGCTGATGGCCGAATCGAGGCGGCCCAGCGATTCATAAGCGTTGCCCAAGTTGATGTGTAGACCGGCTGCGCCGCGCTCGTCGCCCAGTTTTTGCCTAAAAAAGAGGGCTTGCTGGTAATTTTTGACCGCTTCGCGGTAGTTGCCCCGTATTTCTTCCACCAAACCCAACCCGCTCAGTGCATTGGCCTCCACCCGGCGGTCGCCGAGTTTTTGGGCTAAATCGAGGGCTTCCCGCAGCAGCGTCTCGGCCCTGTCAGTCTCGGCCTCGTTGATCTCCCAAGCCACGTCCACCAGCAGCGACACCCGGTGCGTGTCGGGTGGGGCCGTCGCCAGCAGCCGCTCCAGCGAGTCGGCTCTGGACTGGGCGCAGAGCGGATTTCCCCAAAAAAAGGAAGCGGCGAGCGCGAGCAGCGCGATGTAGAGGTTGCGTAGGCCTTGCCGTACCTTCGTCCCACAAATACAAATCACCCACACCGCGCCTTGCCCACACGCCACCTCAGA
>JAYSUY010000944.1:0-3120 GCA_043718855.1 Saprospiraceae bacterium
GGAGGTCGTTGAACACCGAAGTCACCGTTTGGCGGCTGGTGCCGGTGAGGCTGGCGATGTCCTGCTGCGTGAGCCGGTGCCTGACCAAAGTTTCGAGGCCCACCGGCTTGCCCTCCTTGCTGGCCGTATCGGAGATGAATTCGATGATGCGCTCGCGGGCATCCTTGAGCACGAGTTGGGTGAGCCGTGCTTCCACCCGCTGCAAGCGCTGGCTCAGGTGCTTCATGCAAGCGAAAATGAGTCGCTGATTGCCCTGCATGGCCGCTTGGAAGTCGCCGATTTTGATGGACAGGTACTCCGCCTCATCATGCAGGTTTTGGGCATACTCGCTTCGCATCTCCTCTCCGGCCAGTGCCAGGTCGCCGAACATGGAGCCGGGATGCAGGATGTCCTTGATCACTTCGCGCCCATCAGGAGCGAAGGTGCCAATTTTCACCCGCCCTCTGACCAGTATGTAAACGTGCTCGGCAGGCTCGTCTGGCATAAAGATAAAATTGAACTTCGGCGAACGGCGCAGGTACGCAGATTCGGCCAATTGTTCCAATTCTTCAGTTTTCAAGTGGGAAAGCACGGAGACTGTGCTGAGAAGGCGAACTTTGCTGTCCAATTCCATGAGCGGCGTAGTTTTTGATTACGTTGGTTGTGACTTTTATTTCTGGTACAAAAGTCAGGGCAGCCTACCTGCACGAAAAGGACAAATTCGAGCGTTTGTCTCGTTTTTGTTTTCAAAAAAACAAAAAGCAAAGTTCTGGTTTTCAGCGACTTGAAAAGTCTTGTTAGTTCTGTTGAAATGAAAAATTACCTCCTTTCTACCCTCCTATTTTGCTGTGTAAACTGTGTTTTTGCCCAAGGCGGCGGCCCGTGTACTCAGCCCATTGCCCTCAAATCGTTTACCATCGGCAACTCCACCTGTGGCAACAAGACCGGTTTCCTGATGGGGCAGGTGCTGGGCAACAAGTCCGATTTCACCTATTCTTGGACGCCCAACGTCTCGGACTCCATCTCGGCCTTCGATCTGGCTGCGGGCATCTACCGGCTGCGCATGGTGCGCATCAGCGAGCCAAATTGTGTGCTCGATACGCTGCTCATCGTCAACAACTCCAACGGCCCCGAATTTTACATGGACACCTTCGTGAAGCCCAACTGCAAGGCCACCGATGGGCTGATGCGGCTCACCCCTGCCGCCGGGCTGGACTATGCTTGGAGTAACGGCAAGACCGGACCCGTCAACAGCAGCGTCGCCAGCGGCTGCTACATCATCACGGCCACACAGCCGCTCACCGGCTGCTTGGGCATCTACCGCTTTTGTCTGCCCGACACCAACCGCCTTGATACGAAATACGAGGTGCTAAAACCCGCCAAGTGCGGGCAACCCACCGGCGAGGTGCAACTGACCACCTCTGGTGGCTACGGCTCCTACTCTTACAGCATTTCCAGCGGCTCGCTCATCACCGGGCTACCTAAAGGCCCAGCCACCTGCATCATCACCGACGACATCAGCACCTGCCGAGACACGGTGACGTTTTTTGTCCCCGATGGCTTCCCAGAAGCCGAGGTGAGCGCCAACATCGGGCCAGTGAAATGCCCCGGAGGCAACGATGGCTTCATCTTCGCTTCCGTCACGCCGATCAAAAATTTCAGTTGGCCGCCCTCATTCTCCCTGTTCGATGCGGCTGGCAATCCGCTGGCGGGGCTTGCAGGGCTGACCACCGGGTTTTACACCCTCGTTGTGGCCGATGCGGACAACTGTGTGCTACCGCCCTATTCGTTTTTCCTGCCCGACCCGAAGCCCTTTGTCGTCGCGCCGAGCGTTGTGCCAGCCAGCTGTGCCGAAGGCGGGCAGATCGATCTGCTCATCACGGGCGGCAACGGCAACGGCCCATACTTCGTGGACTGGCACGACCTGCCAGGCGAACAAAACGGCACCGACCGACTCCACCTCGAAGCGGGGCTGTACTCCGCTACCATTTACGACACGCTTTTTTGCTCCATAAAACTTGATACGCTGACGGTACCCACCCTGTGCAACTTGCCACGGATGCTGCACCGCGTGGTCGAAATCAATCAAACCGACACGTTTTGCCTCAGCGCTCCAGCGGGATTTAGCCCAGCACAGGTCAAATTTTTATTGGAAAAAGGCGGCACGGCGGGCACTTCAACCTTCGGCGCTTGGGCGCTCGGCCCCAATGGCTGTTTGCTCTACTCTGCTTTCGGCACAGCCGGATACGCGGTGGACACCATCTGCATCACTGCCGATGTGGGCCAGTCCGGACTCACGCGCACGGTCTGCTTCGTGGTGAGCGTTGTGGCCAAGAAGCCGCTGACCGCCGACATCTTTTTCACCGTACAGGTCGGCCTGTCGGCCACCGCCTGCGGAGCGATACCTCCAAGTTTTACCAAACCAGAAATCAACTTGCTGAATAACAGCGGTTTGAGCGGCACCAGCGGCAGTTTCGGCACCTACTTCGTGAACGACACTTCCGCCTGCCTCACCTTTCAGGCCACCCAGCAGCCGGGTTTCAACGTGGACAAAATCTGCGTCTCGGTGTACGACTTCTTGCTGAAACAAGCCTACATCGTGTGCTACTACCCTACCGTACTGCCGATGGTGGATTGCGCAAAATATCAACACTTCCAAGACACGCTGACGGTAGCCACCACCGAGTGCGCACTGCCCACCGCTACCTGTTTGCCCATACCGCTTGAAGAAATTTTTGGCTACGCTATACTCGACAATGGCCTGCCGTACACTGGTGGGATATCGGGCTGCAACCTCGACACGGTGTTCGGCTACTCGCTCACCAGTGTGCCGGGCGGCGGGCCCTATGTGCTCAATTCCTGGGTAGTCAACAATCAGGTACACGGCGGCAGTTTTCCGACGTTGGAATTTTTGCCCACGCTGATGAACCAGATCGATAGCACTGGAAACTGGGAACTGACGGGCGGCACCCTGCTCGGCGGCAGCACATCCAGCACCTACGGCCTCATCATCATCACCACGCCTGATGGGGTGAAAGTGCTGCAACCGGGCCTACAAGTGGTGCCCCGAAGCAGTCAAATCATGCTCACCACAGGCGACCACAATCTGGTGTTCCGACACAGCACGACGGGTTGCCTCGA